>CAZUYY010000007.1:11746-18221 GCA_964624935.1 uncultured Prolixibacteraceae bacterium | reverse complement strand
CTGTGTCTCCCCATACTCTTGTACCTGTCAGGGAAAATTTCTGCCCGGTAAGATTTAAGTAAGACGCTGATGGCAGGTATTGCACTTCGGACCAGAAAACGGTCAATTCATTACTCCCGGGAAGATAGCAGAGTCCGGGGTTTCTCCTGATAAAATTAACATTATAGGTAGAAACAGGGATCCCGTTCGTTTGCCACCTGAGGTTTCCATTTTTATCAATATGCTGGACATAGGTATTGAAATATGAATTCTTTGTTCTGTCATCACTCCAGGCATAATAAGCACCTCCGGCGGTATCTGGTACAACGACAAGGTCAGGGTATGTGGGCATCTCGAAAGCCAGTGTGTCGAGGTCGCAGATGACTGCCTTCTGAGCCCAAACAGGATTCCCCAGGCTGTCATACCGCTGGGCATAATAGTAGCGGTATTCTTGTCCACCGAAAAGTGTATCTACGGTCACAAATCTCACCCAACCCACAATGAAGCCATCACTAATCGTGGGAACCAAATCAGGGAACCAGTTGGTCGAGTCGGGGCCGGTATAAACAACCGGTGTTGCCCAAAGTTTTTCCCCTTTGGGTGTAAGCTTTTGCACCTGCAAACCCAGGGAATGGCCTGTCGTATCACCAAAGATCACATTCCAGGCAACAATGAGATTGCCGCTTGAAGATATTATCGATGCAGGCGAATAACAGTTGGTATTAACATTGTTATCCAGCATCACACCATCCGCACCCCATCTCATGTTGCCGGAGCTGTCAACAGAATAGCCATAAACATGACTGAACCCTCCGGGTACTCTCAGGTCCTCGATAAAAAGGTAAGCATTCCCTGCATCGTCAGCAATCAAAGAATAATCCGATAACCAGGTTTTACTGTGATGGTCGCTGATCAGGATGCCACTGTCACCCCATTTCCTGTACCCATTTGAATCGATCCGCTGAAGATACAATGCAAAATGATTTGTATCCGTCGTGGCAACCCAATTTGAGATATAACAAATACCTTTCCCGTTCGCAGCGACTTTATTAAATGTGCTTTGGTGCCCAATATCGGATATCAGGTCATTGACGGTTGGGTTATTACTCCACTGTGACATCAGGATCACCGGGAATAACATACATGCAAGTGTAAAGATTTTTCGTTTCATAGGATCAATGATTAGGTGTTTAAAGATATTTCATTTGGAATTTCATCCGATGCCACTTGTCTTATCCGGGTTTCGAACTTTTCTTTTCCAGCGCTTTTAAGGATAACTTCCACGTTTTGTAAACCGGATTCAAAATCGTCCTCATACATGGCAAGAAGAATAATTTTCATAGAATAATTATCAGGGGCTAATTCAGAGATGATACGAATACATTTATCCATGTAAAGACCGATATCAATAAGCAGCACATCCACCGGCTCATCCGTGCTTTTATGAATGAACTTCTCGTTCTCCATTATCATCACCACTTTGAAGTCATCGATCTGTTCCAGCAGGGTTTTCAGACTCCGGCAGAAGGTTTCATTGGGATCGGCAATGGCAATGTTGATCATATGGAGGAATAGTAATTTGGTGAGGTAAAATTACTTACACCTTCACAGAAATTTGTATGGGAAAATATGGAATTCCTGCAGGGTAAGCCTGTATTTTATATCAGGGAAAACCCTCAGGGATAAGTTTTAGACAGGCAGTTATTATTCTATCGTATAATATTGATTTTTAATGGCCCACACGATCAGGCCGGCAGTATTTTTCACCTCAGCTTTCAGGAAAATATTTGACCTGTGGGTTTCAACGGTCTTATTGGAAATATGCAGGTGATCAGAAATCGCCTGTGAGGTCAGACCCTGGCAGATCATGACCATTATTTCAATCTCTCTGCCGGTCAGCCGATAATTGCCGGTTGTCTTGTCGGAATATTGAAAAGCCAGTTTCCGAAGGATATCCTGGCTGAAATAATTACCCCCATGGTGAATGGTAAGAATGGCTTGTTCCAGTTCGAACTTATTCGCTTTTTTCAGGATAAATCCTTTGACCCCGGCCTGAATCATCTGCATATAATGCCCGGTATCGGAAAACATCGTCAGGGCGATGACTTTCAGGTCCGGTTTAAGCTGAAGCGCTTTCCGGGTAGTCTGAATGCCATTGATTACAGGCATTTCAATATCCATCAGGGCAATGTCAATCTGTGTTTTATCGAGCATTTCAATAAATTGATTGCCGTTTGATGTTTCATAAGCTACGTTAAACTCTTCAATCTGATTCAGCACCAACTTTAACCCTTCCCGGAACAGGTCGTGGTCGTCAATAACCGCAATTTGAATTTCAGCCATTATATATTATATTTGGAGTTCGATGGTTGCCATTATTCCTTTTTTATGAGAACTTTCAATTACCAGGCTTCCTCCGAATGATTCAACCCTGTTTTTAATATTGTACAACCCCATGCCCTCCGGTTTATTCAGGCTGGTATCAAATCCTTTTCCATTGTCTGAATATATTACGTGAAGCATGCTTCCCCTGGTTTTGATGTCGAGCGAAATTCTTGTAGCTTCGGCGTGCTTAATTGTATTGTTCAGCAACTCGGTGATACATCTATAGATGGTCAGTTCTTTTTTCAGATCAAACCTTCCGGTGAAATCGTAAGTAAAATTTATAGATATTCCACCACTTTTTGAAAGAGATGTTATAAAATTGTTAAGTGCAATGATCAGGCCGTGATTTTCCAGCACATATGGACTGATATTGTGCGAAATGCGTGAAACATCGTCAATTGAATCTGAGATCACCTGTTGCAGTCGTTTTTGGATCAACTCCTTATCTTCAGCCCTGGCATCAAGATATGCCTGGAAATAATGGTTTATTGCCGATAATTCCGGGCCTAACCCGTCATGCAGATCCCGTGCAATGCGTTTGCGTTCATTCGCTTCTGTATCAGCAACGGCCTCTATCAGTTTCTGCTTTATGGCTCCCTCTCTTTTCAACCGTAAATAGAATATGCTTAAGATAAAAGCAATGCAAAGAATGACAAGGATAATGATCAAAAGAACTATCTCATGTTGATTGAACTCGTTTTTTTTCTTTTCCTCCCTTATTTTTTGTTCCTTGACCAGCAAATCATATTTGGCCGACTGTTCATTGATCTGCATATCGATTCTGTCTTTAAAGAAATCGAGTTGAAGCCGGTAGCTTATGTTAAGAAAATCATAAGCCTCCCTGTACTTTCCAGTCAACTCATAAATCATGGCAAACTGAGCATACAGTCTCATGTAGAGATTCCTGTTTTCCTCGATCGGGCTAAGGCTTGTGGCCTCCTCAAGCACCCTGATGGCAAGTCCATATTCCTTTTTCCCTATATAAATATTGCACTGGTTGATCAGTGCATTCATTGCATTATATGGCAATCCGGACGCTTTAAAATTTGCAACCGCTTTCAACGATAATTCCAGTGCTTTATCATACTCTTTCTTCCTCATATACTGGTAACTGAGTTCATTTAGCGATGCAGCAAGGTCTGGTTTGTCGTTTATTTTCTCCGACAATCCGATGCACAAATTTGAATATTTAAAAACAGAATCGTGAAAGCTAACCGGAGGATTTTGCCATTCGTTATAGAGTGCGGCAAGACGGTTGTATGCGTAAGCCCTGTTCTTATCTGAAACAACAGATCTATCATTCAATAACTCATTCAGCATGGAAATGCCTTTGAGATATTCCTGTTTCTCCCGGTAAGCATCGCAGAGAATTATTGTCCCGGATACTGCCTGATCAGAATTTTCCGGCAGGGAACCAATGACTTGCATCACCAGAGGGATAGCTTTATCAGGCATGGATCTTTCAATGTACTTACGGGCAGAATAAAGGAGTGAATCGGTATGTCCAAGCGAATCAGGAACGGCAAAAAGCCTTCTCTCAAAATCAGATAACTGCCCTTTACCGGAATAACTCACTTTAAGCCGTAAAAAATTGATCTTCGCATTTTGAACAGGAGTTAAATTCCCCTGGATTGATGAAAGAGTCTCAAGACAAAGCTTTGCAGTATTCATATCAGAATTCACACTTGCAAGACCTTGATTATAAAAGGAATCAAATTCAGTCTGAGAGAGCATTCGCTGGCTGAATATGTTCCCTGCAAGGAGAAAGCTAATCAGTATTGCAATCGATTTTTTTGCTGTTATAATCATCTGAAGTCTGAAGAATTTTTTGATAAAATTAATTAAAACTGCTTTACTTTTCTGTCCCTATCTCTATCTTTGAACTAAGAACCTGTTTAACTTTTATTTAGTAATACAATAACCATAAGCCAAATCAAAGATAATAGCAGCGTGAATAAAAACAAACATGGTCTTCAACTTGTAAAAAAAATGATAAACCTTATCACATAACAGCAACAGGATGAAAAAAATATTATAATTTTAACTTTTCAAACTAGTTCAAAATTCCTGTAATTTATGGAGCTGACAGAGAAAAAAGATGAAAAATGTATGATCCTGGGCATAAAAGGCCGGCTTGATACGATCAACTACACTATTTTTGAGAAAAGGATCATGGAGCTGATGGATCAGGAGGTCAACAGGATCCTGGTCAATTGCTCACAGATGGATTATATCAGCAGTTCCGGGCTGAGGATCTTTCTGATGGCCATGAAAAGGATCAACTTGTCGGGAGGAAAGCTCGTAATATGTGGATTACAGGATAATATTCATGAAATCTTCGAGATTTCAGGTTTTACAACCATTTTCGATATCTATCCCGGTGAAGAAGAAGCACTTGGCGTATTTTCCTGAAGCTTCTTTTAAGATACCCGGCAGAAACAGGTTTAAATGATCCTATGAAAAGATATTCTTCCTTTATCATTATTATTATTTTATATTTTGTTACTATTTCCTGTAATACCAGGGAAAAACCGAGGAGCATAGTTTCATCCCCTTCTACGATCCCAGTAATGAAGGTGACAGGTACCAAGAAAGTTACTTTTCTTCCCTATTGGGTGACTACCGCCCAGTTCGCAGGCTATTATGTCGGCAAAGAATTGGGCATTTATAAAAAATACGGGATCGACATGGATATAATTCCCTATCAGCCTTTTTATACTTCGACAGATCTGATCAAACAGGGAAAAGCCGATTTTGCTGTTCTCTGGCTTGTCAAGGCTCTTGAATTGAAAGACCAGGGGACGGATATTGTCGATATCGCCCAGTTTGCGTCCCGTTCCTCCCTGATGCTCCTGACAAAGAAATCAAGCGGGATCAATACCCTGCAGGACATGAACGGTAAAAAAGCAGGTATCTGGAGCGGTTATGAGTTTCAACCAAAGGCGCTTTTCCGGAAATATAACCTGGACGTTAAAATTATTCCTATAGGGAATTCGATCAACCTGTTCCTTATGGGAGGGGTGGATATTATCAATGCAAACTGGTTTGACGAATACCATTCAATCATTAACAGCGGGTATGATCCTGAAGATCTCAATACATTTTTCTTTGCAGATTACGGGTTGAATTTCCCGGAAGACGGGATCTACTGTCTTTCTTCCAAACTAAAGTCCGATCCCGGCCTCTGCCAGGATTTTGTGAATGCGACACTCGAGAGCTGGAATTATACATTTACTCATCCCGAAGAAGCAATAAAGATTGTGATCAAATATGCGATGCAACAAAAAGCAGCGACAAATATTTCACATGTGACATGGATGCTTGACAGGTATAGAGACCTGTATATCCCGAAAGGGAAACAGGACATCAATACTGATCTTTCTCCGGATGACTACCAGAAAGTTGCAAAGATACTTCTTGACAGCAAGCTGATATCCAAAATCCCAAAATATTCCGACTTTTATAAATCATACAGGACCTTAATATCTTCTCCTGATGCGAAAGAGTAACATAATAAAACATAGCAAAGGACTTGCCTTTAAGATGATATTCTTCATCTTTTCCAGCCTGGCTGTGATTTTTATCGTGATCTTCCTTTACAACTACAAGGTAACAAAGGATATTGTGATTGAAAACCTGAGGTCGAATGCAAATAATCTGACCAACAGCACGGTTTCAAAGATCGATAAAGTATTGAGCTCCATCCAGAAGATACCTGATAATTATGCACCCATATTTATTCAGAATAATTACTCCGAAGAACAGATAAAGAGCCTTTTCCGGATGATGGTAACTGAAAATAAAGATATTTTCGGGGGCGGGATTTTCTTTGAACCGTATTACAGGGATAAACATAAAAAGTACGATGGGATTTATTTTTATCATACAAAAGACGGGGTAGCTTTCAGTGAACTCGGGAGTGATCAGTATGATTATTTTACGATGGACTGGTATATGATCCCACGCGAACTGAAGAGGCCTGTATGGAGCGAGCCCTACTTTGATATCGGTGGAGCAAACCAGATTCTGACCACCTATTCTTATCCGTGTTTTGTGTTAAAGAATCATAAAAAAGAATTTATGGGTATTCTGACAGTTGACGTTTCCCTTA
>CAZUYY010000007.1:0-11646 GCA_964624935.1 uncultured Prolixibacteraceae bacterium | reverse complement strand
ATATTCCCGGTTAACGAATTTATGGCCGATGTATATAAATTGAACCGGATGGTGATCGTCCTGGGCCTGGGCGGACTCATCATCATTTTTATCGTTATCATCCTCATTTCGCGTTCAATCACAAGCCCGTTACGAAGGCTGACACTGGCATCAGAAAAATTCGCATCCGGAGATTTTAATGTTGTGCTTCCTTCGATCCGCTCAAAAGATGAGATTGGCAGGTTGAACGATTCATTCATCTACATGCAGAATACCCTGGCATCAACGATCAGTGATCTGCAAAACACATCTGAGCAACTTCGTGTTTCCAATGAAAAGCTTGAAGAATACAGCCAAACCCTGGAACAAAAGGTGGAAGAAAGAACCGCTGACCTGAAAGCAGCACAAGTCCAATTGGTTCAATCGGAAAAACTCGCATCGCTCGGCCAGCTTACTGCCGGGATTGCCCATGAAATTAAAAATCCCTTGAATTTTGTGAACAATTTTGCGGAACTCTCAGTCGAGATTTCCAAGGAGCTAATCGAAGAAACCGATAAATTAACCGGGAAGATGGATCCCCGGGAGGCAGATTACCTTAAAGGGCTTATTACCGATCTCGGAAATAACGCTAAAAAGATCAATGAACATGGGAAACGTGCAGATAGTATTGTTCGCGGCATGTTGCTTCATTCAAGAGGTAAGAAAGGTGAAAAGCAACCAACAGATATCAATGCTATCCTGAATGAATACCTGAATCTTGGATATCATGGGATGAGGGCAACGGATAACTCTTTCAACATTAAAATTGAAAGTGATTACGACCAGAAGATCGGATTGATCAATGTGGTTCCACAAGATATCAGCCGGGTCTTTTTAAACATTATCAGTAATGCCTGTTACTCAACAGCCCAAAAAAAGAAAGAACTTAAGGATGCATACTTCCCCCTGCTACAGGTGTCTTCAAAGGATATTGGTGATAGGGTCGAAATAAAAATCCGGGATAATGGCAAAGGCATACCAAAAGTTATCCTTGATAAAATCTTCAATCCTTTTTTTACTACAAAACCCGCAGGTTCAGGTACCGGTTTAGGCTTGTCACTAAGTTATGATATCGTTGTGAATGAACATAAAGGAGAAATAAAAGTCAATTCGGTTGAAGGGGAATTTGCTGAGTTTACTATTATCCTCCCTAAAAACGGAACATGATTGACGAAAGGGTAGAAATTCCTTGCGAAGTCAAACAGAAACATATAATAATTGTAATGACAAAAGTATTAAATCATTATCCCCGGAATTTTCCGATAAAGAATTATTAAAGAACTGATCCAATGACTCAGGATTACGAAAGGATTAAAATTTTAGTCGTCGATGATGAAGTTGATCTTGAACCCCTTATCTGTCAGCGTTTCAGAAAGCAGATCCGGGATGGCAAGTACAACTTCCTATTTGCTCACCATGGACTGGAAGCCTTATCGAAACTATTAGAACATCCCGAGACCGGAATTATTCTCTGCGATATAAACATGCCTGAGATGGATGGGTTAACTCTTCTGAGTAAGCTGAAAGAGCTGAAGAATCCTGCATTAAAGACTGTCATTGTTTCGGCATACGGAGATATGGAAAATCTACGTACAGCCATGAACCGGGGTGCATTTGATTTTCTTACAAAACCGATCAATTTTGAAGACCTGGAACTCACTATTGAAAAAACGCTTGAGGAGATCCTTCAGCTTCGTCAATCCCTGGAAGAACATGACCAGCTTATTTCTATCCAGCAGGACCTGATTACTGCCAGGGAAATTCAGCATGCAATTCTGCCTAAAGTTTTTCCTCCTTATCCTGACAGGAAAGATTTTGATATATATGGTGCAATGAATGCGGCAAAAGAGGTGGGAGGAGATTTTTTTGATTTTTTTATGATCGATAATGACCGGTTGGGGTTCGTGATTGGTGATGTTTCGGGGAAAGGGATCCCGGCAGCCATTTTTATGGCAGTGAGCCGTACCCTGATCCGAGCAACCGGGTTAAAAGGCATTCCTTCCAGTGAGTGTATATGTTATGTCAATAAGCTTCTTTGCAATGAGAGTGTTTCGTGCATGTTCGTGACCGTTTTTTATGGGATATTGAACATGACCACTGGGGAGCTTGAATATGTAAACGCCGGGCATAACCCTCCGTACCTGTTGGATGTAAATGGAACAATCAAAACGCTGGATATGACTAACGGTAAAATTCTGGGATGCATAGAAGAGTGTGATTTTGATTCAAAAACGATACAGGTTAACCCAGGGCAAACACTTTTGCTATACACTGATGGTGTAACAGAGGCTTTCAATATGCAATATGAAACTTTCAGCAATCAACGTCTGGAAGAACTTCTCAAAAATTCTGCGGGTAGTACAATCGAGGACATTATTAAAAAGGTTCTCGATGAAGTAACTGTTTTTTCTGCAGGGGCACCTCAATCAGATGACATAACGCTGCTTACCGTCAGGTACCAGGGAAAAAATGTGGAGGATTATTTGTAAACTCTCCTTCCCATTTTGCAATTACGACGGATGCAAGGCTGTTCCCTACTACATTAATTGTGGTTCTGCCCATATCCATAAGAGCGTCAATACCAAGGATCATGAATATGGGAAGCGAAGGCAATCCAAAAGAGGCAGCCGTTCCCAGGAGAATTACCATTGCTGCCCTTGGTACTCCTGCAACTCCCTTACTGGTAAGAAGTAATGTGAGCATCATAAGAAGTTGTGTGCTTAAGGGCATATCGATCCCGGCTGCCTGGGCAACAAAAACAGATGCAAGACTAAGATATAATGTACTTCCATCGAGGTTGAATGTATAACCCAGTGGGAGTACAAATGATACAATTTTCCGGGGAACCCCAAAAAGTTCCATGTTTGTCATGGCAACAGGCAACGCAGCTTCAGAACTGGTCGTAGCAAAGGCAATGGTAGCCGGTTCAAGAATGGCTTTAAAGAACCCTTTGACCGATATCCTGAATATGATGCAGACCGGAATCAGGACTGCAGCAACGAAAAAGATCAAGGCGACATAAAGGGTCGCAAGAAGACGAAGCAGGCTTATCATGACCGACAGTCCCATATGCCCTACTGTGTAAGCAAGCGCTCCAAAAACAGCGACCGGTGCAAAATACATGATGATCCGGGTGAACCTGAACATTACTTCTGAAAGGGATTCTGCAAAAACGATCATTGGCCTGCGGTACTTTTCTTTTACCAGGGCTACTGCAATTCCAAACAAGAGAGAGAATACAACAACCTGCAGAATGTTGCCTTCGGCAATGGATTTGGCAATATTTTCAGGGAAAATATGAAGGATCACATCATTAAAGGTCTGTTTTACAGGAATTTTCATTGCTTCCTGTGCTGCATCGACGGGGATATGAATGCCAATCCCTGCCCGGCTTATATTGATAGCAGCAAGCCCGATGAAGAGTGCAATTGTGGTAATGATCTCGAAATATAAAACCGATTTCCATCCCATCCGTCCCACCTGTTTCAGATTGGGATGACCAGCTATACCGACTACGAGGGTCCCGAAGAGCAAAGGTGCAATGATCGTCCTGATCATCCGTAAAAAGATCTGGCTGAGTAGATCGAGTTTCTGTGCAAAGACAGGCATATCATACCCGAATTCAATTCCTGCGAGCATTGAGATCATTATCCATACGGTCAATGATTTCTTTTCCCAACCATAAAAGATGATTATGAGTAGTACCAGCCATCGTGATATAACTAAATATACCTGAGGCACATTGATCATATCATAAAAACCGGATAAATGGATTATTATGCTGAGGAAAAGAGCTATAGAAAAAATAAAAGAGATTCTCCGGGTGGATGTTTTCATTCAGAAAGTATGGCAGGGTTTTCCGTTAAATTCATTCAACCTTGACCAGGCGGGTCGTTTCTGTACGTGTTCCGGCAGTCATCCTGCAGAAATAATAACCTGCAGTAAGCATATCTGCTGAGAAGTTAATGCTGTAAATCCCTGCAGTTTGTTTTTTATTCACAAGTGTGGTTAATTCTTGTCCATACAGGTTGTAGATTTCCAGTTTAACTATATTATCATCCGGGATCTGGTATCTGATCATAGTCTGAGTCTGGAAAGGGTTGGGGTAGCAACTAACAGAGTAATAGTTATCTTTTTTCTGGCTATTTTCAATCCCTGTAAGTCCGGGATTAATATAGCTGTAATAAACGTCTTCTTCGTTATTTAAGGTGTTGGCCCATGCAAGACGGGCACCCGTATTGTCAGATATCATATCGATATAATCACCTATTTTATCCTGTTGAGGATACCCTACATGCGGGTTAAAAATATCAGATAGTTTTTCATTTACCGACCATGTGTTCCCCTGGTCAATGGAATACGAATAATAGAGGTCTGAATAATCGGTGCCGGTCGGAGCATCTCTTGTATCCAGCCAGGCAGCATCGATTCTGCCATTCGGGGCAACAGACATGACGCCAAACCATTGGGTATTCGTGATTGAATTATCGTCGTTTATCCGGATCGGTGCGCTCCATGTTGACCCGCCATCGGTACTCTTTGCAAACATGACGTCACCGGGGTCACCATTTGAATTACGCACAACTGAGGCCAAAACATAAACATTCCCACGGCCAGGACCGGAAGAGCGATCGATATCAACGTTTACCTGTCCAAGAATTCCGACCGGGTTAACTTCAGGATCCTGTTCTATAATTCCATCCAAATCTACCACTACCGCAGAATCCCATGAGACCACTGAACCAGGGACCTTGGCATTTAAAGATTTGCAAACTTCAATTCCATTGTTCGGGTCGTAGGTGCCTGCTATGTAAAGTTCTCCATTGTTACCAACTGCCATCGTTCCCCAATAAGGATAGCCATCAATTATAGTACAGTCCTCAAAGCCTGTATCAATTTTCGTTAACCGGGTGAAGAACCCCGGCAGGCAGGAACTGTAGTAAGAGGTCCAGGATGCATAAATGTTTCCACTTCCAACACCAGAAGTACGATCAATGGTCATCCATTGCTTATCTCCTCCGTGAGCATTTGTTCCGCTATCCCATTGAGCGCCGCCATCAGTACTTTTAAAGACCTTGCAGTAATAATTTGTACCATCTGTAGTCAGGCTGTTATAATAGAAATTTCCTGCCGTATCATAATTTAAAACAGGGTCGGAACGGAAAATGCCCGGGTTGATCACTCCGGGAAAAGTCCATGTTTGTCCCCCGTCGGAAGTATAAGCATATCCGGCCTGTCTGAAGTTACTGTTCACATTGTCAAACTGACGCCACCCAATGACCATATTGTTTGGATTCAATGGATCAATTGCAATGGTCGGCTCATTGGCCGCATCCCCAACAATATTATGGCCGCTTGAATCCACATTGACCTGAACCGTAGTAATGCTGGTGGTCTGGTAGTTCATTGCAGGTGTGGTTTTTTTATTATTATATTGATTGGGGAGATACTTGTCTTTCGGCACTTCATTCTGGAAATGCCTCCTTTCATTATCCGGAACCAGAATATTTTGTGTAAAACCCCAAAATGGTCTAAGGAATGTGATAATTGCAATAAGAAAGAGATTAAGTATTTTAGTTTTCATATTAAGGGGATTCAGGATTATTTTAACATATGTAATTTGAAACGGGAATCAAATCAGTATTACAACAATTCATTTTAAAAACTTATACAAAGATAAGCATTACCTCATCAATGAAGAAGAAATTCGAATAATGAAGGGGAGTATGCTGGAGCAAATTTGAGACACCAGCCATTTCGGATGGTCATACAACTGATGGGGTCGATACGGGGATTTTACCAGTAAGATCTCTGACTCCCGGAGCTCAGGGGATTTGCCCATCCGGCTGGCACGTGCCAACCAATACCGATTGGACGTTGCTGGTCACTTATCTTGGCGGTGTAAATACTGCAGGAGGAAAAATGAAGTCCAACACAGGCTGGACCAATGGCGGCAACAGTTCAAATTCAAGCGGATTTACTGCTGTTCCAGTTGGTCTGCGGTATTATAATGGCCAGTTTGCTCACCTTGGCGATTATGAATATTTCTGGGCTTCACAGGCCCACGATACCACAAATGCATGGTACTGGAATCTTACTTACTCAAATAACATCGTAACTCAGACTTTTGATCAGAAGATTCTTGGATTTTCAGTCAGATGCATTAAGAATTGAAGAGGAACAATCGTAAATCGTAAACAATAAATTTGTTTCCTAATAAAGAAACTATTATCTTTGCATAAATGTTTGAAATATGACTGAAAAATTTCAAGTTCAGTTTTTAGAAGAAGCAGCCGGGTTTCTTGACAGACTTGACGAAAAGGTTAGAGATAAAGTAATTTATAACATATACAAGGCAAAGTTTTCCAATGATAAAGAGCTTTTCAGAAAACTATGAGGTGAAATATGGGAGTTCAGGACATTGTTCAACAAAACTCAATACAGGTTGTTTGCATTTTGGGACAAGACAGAAAAGAGAGGCATAGTCATAATAGCAACACACGGCATTATTAAAAAGACTGATAAAATTTCACAAAGTGATCTTGAAAAAGCCGAAAAACTCAGAAAAATATATTTTAAACAAAAACCCATTGACAATGAAAAATAAACCATTAAAGACATATAGCCTGGACGAGATTACTGATAAACATATCGGTAAACGTGGAACGCCAAAGCGTGAGGCATTTGAGAATGAATTACAACTTGATTTGCTCGGTAAAGCAATCAGAAAAGCTCGTAAAGAGCGTAACCTGACCCAAGAAGAACTTGGACTTCTTGTCGGTGTTAAAAAGGCGCAAATTTCCAAACTTGAAAACAGTTTGACCGATGCAAGGTTTGAGACAATAATCAAAGTTTTTAAAGCCTTGAACGCTAAAATTAACTTTAATGTAGAATTGCTCAATCAGACTGTTACTCTCGCCTGAAAGTAAAGAAAAGCTGCCTGCTGGTAACATGCATTAAATTATTCCTCAGAGTAAGGAATAACTGCTTTATGAAAGATTAATAAAAAGGAACCACTCGAGGAGCCAAACGAATGGTAAACGATTAGAATTCGTCTGGAAGCGTTTTTAATTGTTCATAGGTAAACACTGGGCCGTCTTTGCAAACATAGGTGCTGCCAATATTGCATCTGCCGCATTTTCCGAGGCCACACTGCATTTTCATCTCAAGGGTAGTGATAACATCAGCAGGGGCAAATCCGAGCTTGTCAAGAGACACTAAAGTGTATTTTATCATGATGGGAGGTCCGCAGGTGATCACTTTTGTATTTTCAATAGCTGGCTTAACAACTTCTTCGAGAATCTTTGGTACGACACCTACGTTTTCTTTCCAGGTTTCTTCAGCTTTATCAATTGTGAGGATGACCTTAAGCGAAGGGTTCTTTCTCCATTCTTCGATTTCTTCTTTGTAGCACAAGTCGGAAGAAGTGCGCGCGCCATAGAGGATCGTAAACTCCTTGTAATCGTTCCGGTTATCAATGCAATACTGGATCAGTGAGCGTAATGGGGCCAGGCCAATCCCTCCACCGACAAACAGAAGGTTCTTCCCTTTTAATTGTTCAACAGGGAACCAGTTGCCATAAGGTCCGCGGATTCCGACATCCATTCCTTCTTCAAGCTGGCTGTGAATATCAGCCGTTACTATACCTGCTTTTTTGATTGAACAATCAAAATAACCCTGCCTGGTTGAAGAGGATGAGATACAAAAGGTACATTCTCCATGTCCGAGTAATGAAAACTCCACGAATTGCCCCGGCATCCAGTTAAAGGCTTCCAACCGGGCAGGATCATTCATTTTTAACCGATAGGTTCTGATATCAGGCGTTTCATCGATGATCTTATCAACCTTACATATTGCCGGTACTAATAATTGTTCCATATTCTATAATTTGATGCCCCTCCCTCCTGGGGGAGGGGTTGGGGTGGGGCTATTTTGCTACTTGATTAACTACATCAAAAATACTGATATTGACCGGGCAGGAAATGGCACAATGACCGCATCCCACGCAAAGGTTCACACCAAACCTTTCCTTGTAATACACAAATTTATGCATAGCCCGTTGCCGCCACCTGCGATATTTGACCGGACGCGGATTATGTCCTCCGGCCATTAATGTGAAATATCCATTATTACAGGAATCGTAACTTTTGTAACGAACTCCTGTATCTTTGATCTTTTCGTCAGAGATCTTGAAACAGTGGCAGGTTGGGCAGATGAAGGCACAAGTATTGCAACTGATGCAATTAGAGGAAACGGTTTCGAAGTCGGGTGAATCGAATAGTTTCTGAAGTTTGGCATTGACTTCAGAGTATTCCATTCTCAATCGAAAAGATGCATTGAATGACTGGTAATGTTTTTTTATCTCTTCAACTGCGTCACTGGCTGATGCTGGATGCTGGATGCTGGATGACTTCAGTAATGTTTCACCTTTTTCGGTAACTGCCTGGATGTAAATTTTTCCATTAATTCCATTTACGATACGTATATCATGTGCGTCGGAATTCTCCACATCATAATCCAATGAAGTACAAAAACACTGGGCACCGGCTTTAGCACACCGGGTAGAGATGATCAGTGTATTCTCCCTTCTTTTCTGGTAATCGGTATCGATGTAATCCCATTTGTAAACCTGGTCAAGCACCTGCAAGCCACGGGCGTCACAATGCTTGACCCCAAGGATAACGCGTTCCCCGGAAAGAGGATCGTCACTGGTTTCAGAGACGGTAGTTCCTGAACTGTCTTCTGTAAACTTCATGACTTTTGCCGTTTTCGGGAAGAACAGCGGTTTTACGCTCATGGTCGTTTCAATGGGAGAATCAGGATCGCATTCACTTAGCTTCGATACTCTTTTATAATCGAATTTTCCAAACTTTTCAACCGGGGCATACGTTTCAAACTTCCCTATGATTTCGTCATAGAATTTTTGTAGTCCGGCTTTATCTGTTTCAACTATGAAAACATTCATCGTCTTTGGGGATTATAAGATAAAATCATCAGGATCACTCAGGTTGTACTTATAGAAAGCGCCACGGTCGTCTTTCTCCATACCCGCCAGGTGCTTCTGGAAGTTTTCATAAATCACGCTTTCATTCTGCTTATGCAAAAGGTGCAGGGGCAGGTGTGAAGGGCAGGCCTTTTCACAGTTCCGGCAATCCACACAACGTCCGGCCAGGTGCAATGACCATGTCATCAACGCATGCATCGCACCTGAGGAAGTATTGGCTCCGTGATAAAGCGTAGCTGTTTCCTGGTCGATGCAGCATTTGGCACAGTAGCAAAGGGGACAGGAATGGCGGCAGGCATTGCAACGTATGCAATTGTTAAAAATATCCTCAAAATAATCGGCACGTTCTGTCAGCGATTTTTCTGCAAGTTCCTTTATATCAACGTTGATAGTATATTCCTTTTTACCGGAAGGAGTTCCGAGCATTTCGTCGTAAACAACAGGATCAGGCATCACACATTCGATACAGTTCTGTGCCTTGTCCCCTTTTTCATTTAATACGCCTTCACAACAGATCCCAATGATGTAAACATTCTCACGTTTCACCTGACTTTCAGTAAGCAACAGGTTCAATGCACGGCTGTCGCATCCTTTAACAACCAATCCTACCCTTTTACGTTTTGTATGATCCGGTTTCAGATAATTAGTCAGGTTGAATACTGAATTGTTTGTAAACACCAGTTTCGGTATTTCTGCAGGATCTGTGATCAGAAAAGGAACCTGGCTGTCATCGAATGAATTTTGTTTGTATCCGACGAAATAATCGATCTTATCTTCGGCAAACAACTTCGATGCAATTTCCTGGATTTGTTTTGAATAGTCCATTCTTAAAAGTTCTCCTTTTTATTTCTGTGAAGAGGTCCAAGTTTTTTAATGTCTTCTGTTACTTTTGCCACCACTTTGGCAAATTTTGGTCCTTCTGCGGCTGAAACCCATGAGAACTGAACACGGTTTTCGTGGTAGCCGACGAAATTCAGCAGTTTTTTTGTCACAAGAAACCTCCTGCGGGCATAATAATTACCAGAGATATAGTGACAATCACCGGGATGGCAGCCTGAGATCAGTACTCCATCTGCTGTACTCTGCAATGATTTGATAATGAACCAGGGGTCGACCCTTGAGGAGCAGGGTACCCGTATGATGCGGATATTAGGCGGATACTGGATACGTGAGGTCCCGGTAAGATCGGATCCGGCATAGGAACACCAGTTGCAAAGGATCCCAATGATTACGGGTTGCCAGTCTATTGGTGCAGTTATATCCGGATTCTCGGCACTTACAACTTTTCCTTGAGTTTCTTTTACTTCAGTTTCCATCAGATTGCAACTATCTCGTTAATGATTTGAGTATCGGTAAAACCAGCCAGAGTGATTGCCATACTGCGGCAGATGGCAACACAGGAACCGCAACCCTGGCAAACACCTTCATTTATCTTAGCCACTGTGCGTAATTCTTTCGAACCGTGTCCCAAAGGAATTTCTTCTGTAACGATTGCCTGGTAAGGACAAACCTTCACACAGTTCTGGCATCCGCTGCAGAATTCGTTATTTATTGATGAGATCATCGGGTCTTTTTTCAGTGTATCACCGGCAAAAAGGCCACAAACCTTGGCGGCGCAAGCGGAAGCCTGGGCAACGGTATCAGGAATATCTTTGGGAGCTTGTGTACATCCTGCGAGGAATATACCGGCTTTGGCCGTTTCCACCGGACGTAATTTTGGGTGGGCTTCCGACAAATAACCATATTTATCGTAAGATACACCCAGTAACCTGGCCAAGGCAGGATTATCCTTAGGGGCGGTTATGGCGGTTGCCAATACTACAAGGTCGGCTTCAACTTCTACCACCTGCCCTATCTGGGCATCTTCTCCCCTTACCATCAGTTTATCCCCTTTTTTATAGATCTTCGATACTCTTCCCCTCAGGTAGGTCGCTGCAGTTTCGACCTGGGCACGTTTCACAAACTCTTCATATCCTTTTCCTGCGGCACGGATATCCATGTAAAAAATATAAGCATGACTGTCGTGTACCTTATGGTGGAGCAGGATAGCATGTTTGGCTGTATACATGCAACAGATCTTTGAACAATATTCAATGCCTTTTGCCTCATCACGCGAACCGATGCATTTAATAAAAACTACATTTTTTGGAACTTTACCATCGGATGGACGGACCGGCACACCATTGGTTGGTCCACTGGCAGAAACCATCCGTTCAAATTCAAGAGAAGTTATGATATCTTTGAACCGGCCGACACCATATTCTTCGTATGGCTTTGGATCCCAAAGATCATATCCTGTGGCGACGACTACGGCGCCGATTTCCCTTTCAATGACTTCATCCACCATCTTAAAGTTGATGGAGCCCTTTTCACAAAACTTGGCACAGATACCGCATTTTCCTTTAAGAAGCATTGTGCAATGTTCTGCATCGATCACGGGTTTATTGGGAACTGCCTGTGGGAAAGGCGTATAAATGGCTTTCCGTTTATCAATATTCATGTTGAATTCATTGGGAACTTTCACCGGGCATTTCTGGGTGCATGTTCCGCAACCGGTGCAAGTGCTGAAATCAACATAGGATGCTTTTTTCTTTATCTTGGCTTTATAATTACCCACATAACCA
>CAZUYY010000006.1:13860-18438 GCA_964624935.1 uncultured Prolixibacteraceae bacterium | reverse complement strand
ATTGATTTACTTGCACCATTCATGGATAAACTGAAAAAAGAATAGAATTCTTTTCATAGAACCTGTTTTATTTACGATGGGACGATTTTCGATGTACGAATGTATATGCATCTTCCCTGTCGCCCTGGTATTCTGTCGCCCTTGCATCTTCTATTTTGTCAATATGATTTTTTTGACAAGGGTTTTATTATTTACACTGATCTTCAAAAAGTACATGCCGTCGGGTTGATCTGAAATGTTTATTTCATTTAAGCCGGGAAGCATTGAATTACAATATTTTTGTCTTCCGTAAACATCAAGGATCTTAACTTCAAAACCATCATATCCATCGGGAAGTCTCAGGTAAAGTACATTTTTTACTGGAACCGGGAAAACAGGTACGTCTAAAGAATTAGAAGCTGAATTGTCACTAATACCACCAAGAACAACATCAATGACAGCAGTGGAAGTATCGCTGCCGCATTCATCTGAAGCTATAACGGTGAGATGATTCATGCCTTCATGGTTCCACTCAATGGTCACTGAATCCGTTCCCTGGCCGGATAGGATGGTATCGTAATTTACCGTCCAGTGGTAATTTACCGGTTTTTTTCCTTCAATTTTAGTAACATAATATGGCTGAATACTTCCCAAAAGAGCCCACCCGGCTCCTATAATTGAGCTGATCTCCGGTACTACACAACTGTCAATATGAACGATATAAGAAGCCGTATCCGAACCACATTCATTAAATGTAACCGAATACAACGTATCAATGCCGGTATGTGTCCAGTAAATATTTACCTGGTCCGATCCCTGCCCTGATACGATTGTTCCGGAACCGGAAAACCAATAGTACCAGCTTCCCCGTATGGAATAATTATGAAAAGTGATCGTATCATAGATAGAAACATCCGGTTCGCCGGTTATTGAATTAACAGAAGGTTTGATACAACCTGAAGAATCTGTTTTCATTAATAATAATTCACAATATTCATTCTGACTTGTGATTAAATATCCATAATCAGAACATATAGCAATGGATACCGGGTCCCCGATTTGATAGTTACTTTGAATTGTTTTTGTCCAAAGCGTATCACCCAGGTTATTTGTTCTTATTAATAATACTGAATTGGACTCTGATACTGAATTGTAAATTTCTCCCAAAATTA
Organism: uncultured Prolixibacteraceae bacterium; assembly: GCA_964624935.1. GTDB lineage: Bacteria > Bacteroidota > Bacteroidia > Bacteroidales > FEN-979 > FEN-979. The sequence goes on along the minus strand of CAZUYY010000006.1, from coordinate 17,287 downwards.
AATAGCCATTTCCTAAAACTAACATTCTCTCCCCGCTTGTAGGATTATTAAAGTCATATGTTTTTTGCCAGAGCACATTGCCTGACGTGTCTGTTTTTACCATATAAACATCAGAATACGAATTTGATACATATATCGTTCCTGCAATTATATACTTATTATCTGATGTTTCCTTTATGCAATAGCCCTGTTCATTATCGGTGCCTCCGATATTTCTTGTCCAGATCGTATCTCCATTGGGTTTTGTTTTAATCAAATAGACCTGGTCTTTATTTATCCCATAATCTTCTCCATAACCTGCAAAAACATATTTTGAATCCGATGTTTCAATAACATCCCAGGCATAATCATTATCAGGTACTCTTCCATAATTCTTTGTATAGATCGAGTCCCCGAAAGAGTTTGTTTTTACAATGTATGCATCATATGGAAAAGGACCGGTAATACCCGGCAAGCTATTTGTTTGTCCGGCTACCATAAATCCGTTATCAGTGGTCTGGATGACATGATGCCCTTCATCATAATTGGGTCTTACAATAGAATCATACCATGACAGATTACCGGATCCATCTGTTTTTATCAGCCAGATATTACTTTTGGTAACCAGGTTTGAAGGAGAATCCAGAAACAAAAACCCACTGTCATCGGTTTTTATCATATCATTAAGATACTCTGCATTGATTCCAGGTATGGTTTTCGTCCATACCGTATCGCCATATAGATTTGTCTTGATAAGAATAGGTACGTATTCATTCTGCCCGCTGATGAACCCTCCAAGAATATATCCGTTATTATATTCATAAGCAGAAACAGCATACCCACAATTGTTTGGGAAATAGTTTCTGTCGAATGTGATCTGTGAAAAGACAGAAACCGGGAAAAAAAACAATAAAGTGTAGAATAGTTTTTTCATAGAATTCATTTTATAAAACCGCTCCAATTATAAGAAAAAACAGGGTGTTATGCAAGTTTTCGGGCGACTATTTTTCACCAATTACACGTTGCACTTCAGACTTTGGATTTTACACTTCCCACTTCGCACTTGACCTGATGGAAGTGTCTGTCATAGGATGGGGATAAAGGGGATAACTAAAAAAGACATTCTCGCACTACTCACCAGTTCACCACGTCACCAGTTCACCACGTCTTAAGCTCCCAGCAGCTTCTTCACTATCTCCGAAACCGTCTTATTATCTGCCTTTCCGGCAAGTTCTTTTGACGCCACTGCCATTACCTTACCCATATCTTTTATGGAAGTGGCCTGGATTTGGGTGATGATCTGCCTGATCTTTTCTTTTAGTTCTTCTTCGCCCATTTGTTGAGGAAGGTACTTCTCGATGATGGAAGCTTCGAAGAGTTCCTTCTTGGCAAGGTCTTCACGGCCTGCAGAAGCATATATTTCAGCCGATTCCCGGCGCTGCTTTACCAGTTTCTGAAGAATCTTAAGCTCGACTGATTCAGGGATCTCACCGGTTGTCCCTTCTTTGGTCTTTTCAAGAAGTAAGGCTGCCTTGATGGCACGGATGGCTTCCAGCTTTTCCGGATCCTTGGCCAGCATGGCATTTTTGATATCGTTGTTGATCAGCTTTTCAAGTTCCATGATTAATCAACGTTATTGTTCAGGTATGAATTTTCCTTTTTAAGTTCCAGATTTTTATCCTTATCAGAAATAGTATAGAGCGGAACCTGTGATTCGGAAGAAGGTTGTACATCGGTAAGCTCAACGTTCCTGCGCTTGTATGCCGGAACACTTTCAATTTCTGAGAGGTGAGTCTCCAGCGGAGGATGGGTTTTGAGCTTTTCACTCAATGCCCTGAGTTTCTGTACCCGGTCATTCATCATCTTCTCCATCTCAGGGTGGTCTTTCTTCTGTACTTCATATTCTGTCTCCTGAGCCGGTTTCACCAGGGGCCTCAAAAGAACCTCCGACACAGGAACCTCCACTTCTTTCTTTTCGAATTTTTCTTCCCGGGCCGGTTCTTCATGTATTATCCTTTGTGGTTCCGGTTCCTCGGATTCAACATTGAAAACAAAAGTGCGATGATGATCGGGTTCTTCAGTTTGAATTTCTATCTGAGGTTCAGGTTCATGTTCAGGCTCGATGGGCTTGTTTTCTTCAACAGGTTGCTCTTCTACTTTAAGGAGTTCCACAAAGGGTTCATCATAAAGAGGAAAAGGTCTGATCGTTATTTCCTCATCGTAAAGTTGCTTTACAGTCACAGGTTTTTCCGCCTGAACTGGTTTTTTCTTATGATCTTCATCGAATCCTGTTGCAATGATTGTCACGTTGATATTGTCATCCAATGATTCGTCAATGCCATTCCCCCAGATCACTTCTGCTGAATTCTTTGTCTTTTCCTGGATATAATCAGTAATTTCAGACACTTCATCCATGGTAATCTCTTCCTTGCCAGAGGTGATATATAACAAAAGGTTATTGGATCCTTCGATATTATTATCATTCAATAACGGTGAGTTAAGGGCCATTTCAATAGCTTCCATGGCACGGTTTTTACCACTCGCACGTCCGGACCCCATGATCGCTACTCCACTGTCTTTCATTACGGTCTTCACATCTTCGAAATCCACATTGATATAGCCGTTCACCGTGATAATTTCGGCAATACCTTTTGCAGCAGTTGTCAGGATATCGTCTGCATGACCGAATGCAGCAGAGAGCCGCTGATCGCCAAAGAGAAGACGCAGCTTATCGTTGCAAATGATCAATAAAGCATCCACATATTTTTTCATCTCGGCGATGCCCTGTTCTGCATGCTGTTCACGCTTTCTGCCTTCAAAAGAGAATGGCATGGTGATGATCCCGACAGTCAGGATACCCAGCTCTTTGGAAACGTTTGCGATGACCGGCGCCGCCCCCGTTCCCGTACCACCACCCATCCCGGCAGTGATGAAAAGCATTTTTGTTCCTTTTTCGAGGATGTTTCTCAGATCCTGGATGTTCTCCAGGGCAGCGTTCTTCCCTCTTGAAGGAATACCTCCTGCACCCAGACCTCCCGTAAGATTTGCTCCCAAAGCTATTTTTGTTGGTACCGGGCTGGATTCCATAGCTTGCGTATCTGTGTTACAGATTATAAAATCGACGCCTTTAATGCCCTGCCTGAACATATGGGTTACGGCATTGCTGCCACCTCCTCCGACTCCGATCACTTTGATGATGGAAGACTGGTTTTTGGGTAAATCAAATTTTAACATGGGATGGGATTTTAACTTTTTAAAATTATACAGAAACGAATCAAAAAAAATAGATAAGATTTTTTTTTATTAACATATCGATTGTTAATAGCATTATTTATTCATTGTTTTCATCCTTTCTCCCCTCCCTCCTGGGGGAGGGGCCGGGGGTGGGGTCACTCATTGTTTTCATCCTTTCTCCCCTCCCTCCTGGGGGAGGGGCCGGGGGTGGGGT
>CAZUYY010000006.1:0-13760 GCA_964624935.1 uncultured Prolixibacteraceae bacterium | reverse complement strand
CACTCATTGTTTTCATCTTCAAACCATTTCTGGATCTTCTCTATAAATGAATCGGTGAATCTTTTTCCTTCCTTATCCGGATCCTTTGGCTTCTTCTCTTTTTTCTTTTTGGGTTTTGATACTTCTTCTTCCTCGGGTTCCGGAGGTTCCTCGTCCTCCAGGGATTTCAGCTTTTCTTTTTCCTTCTCATAACGGTCAATCCCTACTATGACGAGACCGATCCCGGTCGCATACATCGGACTGGCCATCTCTTCAGGTACATCGTTTGCAAGATGCTCATTCGGATAGCCAATGCGGGTATCCATGCCGGTCTTGAATTCAGTAAGCTGTGCAATGTGTTTCAATTGAGCTCCACCACCTGTCAGCACAATCCCGCCAATGAGTTTTTTCTCATATCCTGAGTTTCGAATCTCAAAATAGATATACTCAATGATCTCTTCCATCCTTGCCTGGATGATATTGGCCAGGTTGCGGATGCTGATCTCCTTCGGTGGGCGTCCTCTCAATCCGGGGATGGCTACAATTTCTTCTTCCCGGTTTTCACTTGCAAGGGCAGAACCAAACTTGATCTTCAGTTCTTCCGCATGCTTCTTGATGATCGAACACCCTTCCTTTATATCTTCTGTGATAATGTTTCCCCCAAGCGGCACAACGGCAGTATGACGGATGATGCCTTCATGAAAAATGGCGATATCCGATGTTCCGCCCCCGATATCAACGAGAACCACACCGGCTTCTTTCTCTTCTTCACTCAGCACAGCTTCTGCCGAAGCTATGGGTTCCAGGATCAGATCGGCAACTTCAAGATCGGCTTTCCTGACACATTTGTAGATATTCTTTGCCGCAGCCGTTTGTCCCACGATAATATGAAAATTGGCTTCAAGCGAACTGCCTATCATCCCTTTCGGGGACTTGTCCACCAGATCGCCGTTAAGAAGGAATTGCTGGGGAATGACCTCGATGATCTCTTCCCCCGGGGTCATGTTCAGATTGTACATACTGCTGATAAGGGCATCAATCTCTTCCTGGCTGATCTCAGTGTCGCTGTCCGTACGGATCGTGCTGCCATGATGCTGAAGGCTCTTGATATGCTGTCCGGCAATTCCCACATTGACAAATCGAATATCCACTCCCGATTTCTGGGAGGCTTCTTTGATGGCATCCCGGATCGATTGTACCGTGTTTTCAATGTTGGAAACGACACCTCTTTTAACCCCGATCGACGGGACTTTGCCATATCCAAGGATCTGGATCTTTCCGAATTCATTCTTATGTCCGACAATGACAGCAATCTTTGTCGTGCCGATATCTAATCCTACGATGATCTCTGATGTTTTCATAGTTCACTTAAATTTTTGAACAAACAACCTGGTTTTTAAATTTTATATTGATGACATTGTATCTGCTCCATCCGGTTTTACTTAGTCCGGCCCTGTAAAAGACAAACAACCGTTCAAATTTGTCTTCAAGGTTATCAGCCCTTCCCATTAAAATAACATGGTCCCCTATCCTGGGGATCAACTCAAATTCACCGTCAGGCTCAACATAGATCTGCTCAATCTGTGCTTTCAGAAATTTATCTTTGGTTATAAAAGTTGATAACTTGTAAAGGTTGTTCATAACCGAGTGGTAATAAATCGAATCACTTCTCCGGACACTGTCCTTCAGGTAACACGCCTTGTTCGAAAAGGGTTCATAGATAAATCCTGTGGCAACAAGTACCCTGGCTGAAAATGCAGGATTCAGGGGAAGAAGATTTCCCCGGCCGTCGAGGTAAAAACTCTCGCCATTTTCATTGAAGATCCTGAGAATGGGCTGCCGCTGAACAACATCAATCTCGACAACGCCATCCAGCGTCATATATGCCTGTGCATTGCCGACATAGGGCTGGCGCTTGATCTCCCGCTCGATCCGTTCAAAATCAATAGTACCCAACTGCTGACCCTTTAAAAGATTACCAGTCAATTTTATTGCGTTATAAATATCTGCTTCCGTAACCAGCACATCAGCCTTGCCATAATCAATGCGGATGATATACTTCTTACAGACATTGCTGTTATGCTCGCTGGTAGTAAATCCAAGAAGAAAGCACAACCCGCCCGTCAAGAGCACCCATACTGCAATTTCAAGGATCTTCAGGAACTTTTTCATTATCAATTATCAATTATCAATTATCAATTATCTTAAAAACATTTCCCGTATTGGCTTCACCATCTGATCAATATCCCCTGCCCCTAATGTCAGGAGCACTTCCGGTTTTTCAGACCTGAGTTCTTCAAGAAGACCGGCTTTATTGCACAATTTTTTATTCTTAAGTTTTACTTTGTCTAGCAGCATCGTTGAATCGATCCCGGGAATTGGTTCTTCCCTTGCCGGGTAGATTTCAAGGAGAATTAATTCATCCAGCAATTCCAGGCTGCGGGCAAAGTCATCTGCAAAATCGCGCGTTCGTGTGAAAAGATGCGGTTGAAAAACACCAGTGATCTTTTTAGTAGGATAAAGTTCCCTGACGGCACGGATACAGGCTTTTAATTCTTCCGGGTGATGGGCATAATCGTCAATATAGACAAAATTATCCAGGATGACCTGAAAATCAAACCGGCGTTCGACACCTTTAAATGTCAGCAGCGATTGTGAAATAATCGCATCAGGTATCCCAAGAATATAGGCAACAGCAGAGGCGGCGATGGCATTCTCAAGATTGAATTTCCCGGGCAACCCCAGTTTGATATCATGGATCGTCCCCAAAGGAGTAACCAGGTCAAAAACAAACAGATCATTCTTCAGGTGGATCTTCTCAGGGTAAAAATCAGCATCTACCTCAGAATGATAGGTCAGAACAGAATAGTTATCAATGTTCTCAGGGTGAATATTGACACCTTTCTTAAGGATCAATGTCCCGCCCTTTTTCATGTGCGAGGTAAACTCGCCGAAGGAAAGCCTGACTTTATTAACATCTCCATAGATATCGAGATGATCTGCGTCGGCAGACGTGACTACGGCGATATCAGGATAAAGCTGGAGAAATGACCGGTCAAATTCATCAGCTTCAACAATGTAATAAAATGGGATCGCTTTAAATGAGTCTTCGGAGGTTACGAGATTTGTGTGGAAGTTTTTTGAGATTCCTCCAAGAAATGCAATACCATTTTCACCTGCAGATTTTAACATATGGGCAATCAGTGTCGTGATGGTGGTCTTACCATGCGTCCCGGCAATGGCAACTGTTTTCTCATCCTTCGTGATCATCCCGAGGACTTCCGATCGTTTTTTCAAAGGGAACCCTTTGGCAATCACATATTGAAGTGCTTTATGTTCTTTTGGAATGGCAGGCGTATAGATAACAAGGTCAGGATGCTCCGGAACAAAATTTGGATTTTCATCAAAATGAACAGGGATACCTTCTTCGATAAGCATACGGGTAAGGTTCGTCGGCGTTCTGTCATATCCTGAGACCTGCACTCCTGACCTGTGAAAGTACCGGGCCAGGGCGCTCATACCGATCCCTCCGATGCCGAGAAAATAAATTATCCTGTATTGACGAATGTCCATCCTGACTTTTATCCGTTGTTTTTTATAAGTTTTATTGTTTCTTCTGCAATGATCCTGGCAGCTCCGGGAAGTGCCATGGATTTAATATTCCTGCTCAGCTCATGCTGTAACTCTGTGTCATTAACTATTTTTTTTACAAGTGTAAAGAGATTCTCTACTGAATCCTGATCCTTCAGCATCAATGCAGCAGACTTTCTGACCAGTGCCTCTGCATTTTTTGTCTGGTGGTCTTCTGCAACATTTGGGGAAGGAATAAGAATGACCGGTTTCCCGACAACACATAATTCAGATATTGCAATCGCCCCGGCACGGGATACGATGATATCTGCTGCTGCATAAGCCATGTCCATCCGGTCAATAAATGAATAAATAAAAACGTCTTCCCTGCTCAATGCTTTTGGATTCGATTTGATAAGATCAAAATAATGCTTCCCGGTCTGCCACAATAATTGAAAGGGTTCTTCTGCGGTCTGTTGATCCAGGTAATGTAAAACACTATTATTAATAGTACCGGCGCCAAGACTTCCTCCAATGATCAATACGACTTTCTTTTCTTTGACCAGATTAAAATGTTCAAGCGCTTCGCTTCTTTTTCCCTCTGATAATATATGTTGTCGCACCGGATTTCCTGTGAGTATGATCTTTCCGGAAGGGAAAAACCTTTCCATTCCATCATAAGCAACACAAATCTTATCAACCTGCTTGCTGAGCAGCTTGTTTGTTATTCCGGGAAAAGAATTCTGTTCTTGGATCAACGTGGGAATTTTTCTTCTTATTGCTGCCCGGAGTGTGGGCCCGCTTGCATAACCTCCAACGCCAATTACCACCTCCGGTTTGAAGTTTGCAAGGATTTGATCTGCTTTGACCAGGCTGGATATGACCTTAATCGGGAAAACCAGATTTTTCAGGGAAACTCGCCGTTGGAGACCACTTATCCAGAGTCCTTTGATCGGATATCCTGCATCCGGTACTTTTTCCATTTCCATTCTGCCTTTGGCACCAATAAAAAGGATTTCCATGCCCGGTTCTTTCGCTTTAAGAGCGTCGGCAATAGCAATGGCAGGAAAGATATGTCCTCCTGTTCCTCCTCCGCTGATTATGATCCGTGTCATGGTTTTCAGTATTATTTATTATCCAGTTGCAAGGACTGGATTCCCTTCGCTAAGAACTTCTAATTCTATCCCCTCCTTGGTTTCAATTTCGATCCTCCTGCTCACGCTCAAGATGATGCCGATAGAGATACAGGTGAACCAGATCGACGTGCCTCCCATACTTATCAACGGCAGAGTCTGACCCGTTACCGGGAACAAATGAACAGCCACTGCCATGTTGATCATGGCCTGGAATACCAGGCTGAAACCAATTCCAATCGCAAGAAATGCTCCGAAATTTCCCTGGCATTTGGTAGTGATCTTTACGACCCGGAAGAACAATATACAATACAAGAGTACCACGAATCCACCTCCCAGGATCCCGTACTCTTCGACAATAATTGCAAAAATAAAATCAGAATAAGGGTGGGGCAGGAAGTTTCGCTGCGTACTTTTACCCGGTGACTTACCAAGGATCCCTCCTGAGACAATGGCAATCTTGGCCTGCTCAACCTGGTAATTTGCATCCTTATCGGTGTTTTCTTTATGCAGGAAATGGTCTACACGGTTGATCCAGGTACCGCCACGGGGAAAAAGGTTAGGTGCAGCTTTAGACAAGCTGAAAATAAGTACTATGGCTACGACACCTAATCCCATCAGAGAAAAAATGTACTTCAGCGAGATCCTGCCGATAAACATCAGCACAATGCTCGTAACAAATAATATAGCTGCCGTGGAAAAGTTGGCCGGTAGTATCAGTGTACATATTGCGATTGCAGGTATTATGACAGGTAAGAACCCCGATTTAAAGTTCTTTATTTCCTCCTGTTTCTTGCTAAGCACGCGCGCCAGGTACATGATCAGGAAAAGCTTGGCCACATCCGAACTCTGGAAGGTCAGATTCAGGATAGGTATCGTGAGCCAACGATTTGCTTCGTTAAGGTTTGTTCCCGAAACGAGGGTAACAAGTAATAGAGGTACCGTTAAGATAAGCCCGATCTGCGAGATCCTTGAAAGATAGGTATATTTAATAAGATGTGTGCCATACATCAGCATGATCCCGAAAGTCAGGATCACAAAATGTTTGAACAGGTAATATTCAGTGTTTCCCCCCTGCTTTTTATAGGCCAGCGTTCCTGTCGAGCTGTAAACTGCAAGTAAAGAAAATATACAAAGGATCGTGACAACGACCCAGATCACTACATCTCCTTTGACATTTTTAAATAATTTCATCTTGATTGGAAGTTAAAGTTGCTTTACCACATTTTTAAAAGCGTTTCCACGTTCTTCATAATCTTTAAAGAGATCAAAACTGGCACACCCCGGTGAAAGAAGGATCACATCTCCTATCTTTCCGGCATAACAAGCCAGTTCTACAGCTTCTTCCATGGTCGATGTATCGGTAATAGGGATCATAAGGTCGGACATCGACAGGATAAAGTTCTTACTATCCAGACCCAGAAAAATTATTGATCTTACTTTAGCCTTTATCAGGTGTTTAAGCGGAGAATAATCAACGCCTGTATCCATACCTCCTGCGATCCAGATAACAGGTCTCGACATACATTCAAGTGTGAACCAGGTCGAATTGATATTTGTCGACCGGGAATCATTGATAAACTCGATTCCATGCACATTTGTGACGATTTCCATCCGGTGTTCTATTTTCTGGAAATCACAAAAACACTCCTTTATGAAATTATTCCTGACATCCTTTATCCGGGGGATTATGGATGCTGCCATCGAATTATGTACCCCGGGATGTCCTTGTAAAGCCAATGTTTCTAATATCATGGTTTCAGATTTATAGATTTAATCTATGGATGAGCGTCTTTATCTTATTTTTAATGTTACAATTGACAAAACTGCCAGCATGATCCCGATAATAAAAAAACGGATAACGATCTTTGATTCATGGAATCCTTTAACCTGATAATGATGATGCAGAGGTGACATCAGGAATATCCTGCGGCCTTCACCGAACCTGCGTTTTGTGTATTTGAAATATCCAACTTGCATGACAACTGATAAACTTTCAATGAGAAATATCCCGCAGAAGATCGGGATCATGATCTCTTTTCGTATCATGATGGCAAAGACAGCGATGACGCCACCCAGGGCAAGACTGCCGGTATCTCCCATAAAGATCTGCGCGGGATAGGAGTTGTACCAAAGAAATCCGATACAGGCTCCGACAAAAGCGCTGATATAGATTGCCAGCTCGCCTGTATCCGGAATGTACATGATATTCAGGTAATTGGCGAAAATAATATTACCCGAAACATAGGCCAGGACTCCCAAGGTAAGTCCCATCACAGCCGAGCTCCCGGTCGCAAGGCCGTCGAGCCCGTCTGTCAGGTTTGCCCCGTTTGATACAGCAATGATGATGAAAATAATGATGGGGATGAAGACCAGGAATGTCCATTTCTTGTACCCATTTCCAATCCACGATAATAGAACAGAATAATCGAATTCATTATTCTTCAGAAAAGGTATAGTGGTCTTGGTGGATTTTGTAGGAACTTTCGTGTACATCTTAGCACGATCGGGGTTACCTTCCACATTGAAGATCTCAGAGGAAGGAACATAAGCTTGTTTGCTGGTCTTTTCACGGATTACGACATCTTTGCTGTAGAACATGGTAAATCCGACAATCAGACCTAACCCGATCTGACCCATGATCTTGAATTTTCCGGCAAGACCTTTTTTATCTTTAAGGAACACCTTGATATAATCATCCAGAAACCCTATTATTCCAAGCCATACCGTTGAAATAAGGATGAGCAGGACATATACATTATGAAGCTTGGCTAAAAGAAGGGTAGGGATGAGGATTGCAGCCAGTATTATTAAACCGCCCATGGTTGGAGTGCCCTGTTTGGCCGTCTGTCCTTCCAGGCCGAGATCACGGATAGTTTCGCCGACCTGTTTCTTTCGCAGGAAATTGATCAGACTTTTGCCAATGATCATCGAAATGAAGAGCGACAGGATGAGTGCAAATGCTGCCCTGAATGAAATGTACTGGAACACACCGGCTCCGGGGAAATCAAAGGCTTCATGAAGCCAGATGAAAAGATAGTACAGCATAGTCTTTTTTAAAAGAGTTAATTATTTCCCTCTCCCAATACTTCGTTCAATATCATTTTATCATCGAATGGATATCTTACTCCATTTATTTCCTGGTACGTTTCATGCCCCTTGCCTGCGACAAGAATGATATCACCCGGTTGCGCCATGGCACAGGCAGTCCTGATGGCCTCTTTGCGGTTTACGATCACAAGTACTTTTTTTTCAAACTGAGGCTCTATTCCTTTCTTCATATCATCAAGGATAGCTTCAGGTTTTTCAAAACGTGGATTGTCTGATGTGAGGATCAACCTGTCGCTTAAGTCGCATGCAATCTTTGCCATTAATGGACGCTTGGAAACATCACGATTTCCTCCGGCTCCTACAACGGTGATGATCTTTTCTTTGTGACTGCGGATCGACTGTATCGTCCCCAGAACATTCTGTAAGGCATCCGGAGTGTGGGCATAATCGACAATGGCAGTGATTGCATCCGGTGTGCGGATATAATTGAACCGGCCGGCAACAGGTTCACAAAGGCTAAGCATGGTCAGCACATTTTGCTTTTCCTCACCAAGGAGGATAGCAGTAGAGTAAACTGCCAGCAGGTTATAAGCATTGAAGCTCCCGATCAACCGGAACCAGCATTCCATTCCATCAACGGATAGATGCAGCCCCCCGAACTGGTTCTCAAGTATCCTGCAGCGATAGTCAGCCATCGATTGCATACTATAGGTCGAAACTGAAGCCTTTGTATTTTGAACCATCGTCTTACCGTTCCTGTCATCCTTGTTGATAAGTGCGAATGCACTTTCGGACAGGCCATCAAAAAAGGATTTCTTTGCCTTCAGATAGGCCTCAAAGGTTTTATGATAATCCAGGTGATCATGAGTGATATTTGTAAAGATGCCTCCCCGGAAACTAAGACCTGTAACCCGGTTCTGTACTAATGCATGTGAACTTACCTCCATGAAACAATAAGTGCAGCCTTCATTTACCATTTGAGCAAGCAGTTCATTCAACTGAACCGGATCGGGTGTTGTGTGAGTAGCTGCAATTGCCCTGTCCTGAATTTTATTTTGTATGGTTGACAGTAATCCGGCTTTATAACCAAGCTTTTCAAAAAGCTGATACAAAAGTGTGACCGTGGTCGTTTTTCCATTGGTACCGGTCACCCCAACCAGGTTCAGATGCATTGAAGGATTTCCAAAATAGTTTGAAGCTATGATCGCCTTTGCATAGCTGCTGTCATTCACAAGTATGATAGTGGCTTGACCTTTTAAATTCTCCGGGATAGTTTCACAAACTACTGCAACAGCTCCTGACTTTACTGCATCAGATATAAATTGATGTCCATCAGAGTTAGTCCCCTTAACTGCAAAATAGAGACAACCAGGCTCTATAGTCCTGGAATCAAATTTCAGAGACTGGATCTCTATATCCAGTGACCCTGAAACTTCATTCACCTCCACTCTCTCCAGTATATCTCGCAGGTTCCTCATTTATTGTTTTTCATTATTCATTTTCCGTTTTCTGTCCTCAGACCTCTGCCCTCTGCCCTCCGCCCTCATTTCATCGCCAACCCAAGCATAACGGCCGTTCCTTTTACAAACATCTTCCCCGGGCTTATCGATTGGCTGACTATATTGCCTTTTCCTTTTAACAGCACTTTTAACCCCATTTGTTCCAGGAGAAAAACTGCGTCTTTCAAGCCCATACCTGTGACATCCGGCATCGTTCCCTGGAAATTATTTGATGGCAGGAGTACGACCTCTGAATTACCGGAAGCCGGAACAGCCCATTGAGCTAAAGGATTCAGGGGTTTTGTTTTTATGTTGAGCCATGCATAGGCATCTGCCAGATCTTTTTGTGAACCTGCATGTGAAGTGGGGAACAGATGCCCTGTAGTATCTTCCGGTGGAGGATTATTTATGTCATGAAGAGTAGCGTAAATATGGTCGGCAATTTCTTTGAAAACCGGTAAGGCTACAGCAGCTCCATAATATTTTCCTCTGGATGGGTTGTTAATAACTGCAATGATTGAATACATGGGATGATCAGCCGGGAAATATCCGACAAAAGATCCCTTATATTTAATGTTTTTTGTTTTCTGACCATATCCTTTGTTGTTCATGGCGACCTGCGCAGTACCTGTTTTTCCGGCAACTTTGTATCTTGGGTTAAGCAAACCGGTTCCGGTTCCACGCAGAACGACTCCTTCCAGAAGAGTATGTGCTTTTTCAAGAGTCGACTCCGAGCAGATATGCGGGTTGATCACTACCGGGGGAAAGGATTTGATCACCTGCTTGTTTTTCATGATTTCTTTTACAAAAAGCGGTTTTACCATTACTCCGTTATTGGCTACTGCATTGTACAGGGTGAGGGTCTGCAGAGGTGTAATAGCGACTTCATACCCAATGGCCATCCAGGGCAACGATACAGCCGACCACCATTTGCTTCGGGTATCTTTTATATATGGCTTGCCTTCGCCACCTATCTGAAGATTCTGAGGAATGTTGAGCGACATCCTGTAAAGACCGTCGATATATTTCTGAGGGTCATCGGAATAAGCATTATAAATAAGTTTGGAAGTACCGACATTGGAAGACTTCTCAAAAATCTCATGTGCCGGCAGGGTTCCCGATAACTTATGGGAATCATTCATCGTTCTGCCGTGATAATTCATGGTACCATTGCCCATACTGACAGGTTGGTCAAGCGTGATCTTTCCGTCCTCCAATCCTACCAGAAAGGAGGCCAGCTTAAATGTCGATCCCGGCTCCGAACTTTCTGCTATAGCATAATTGTATAACTCTTCATAATCGCCTTTCGGGCCTTTCCCGAGATTGATGATCGCTTTGATATACCCCGTCTTCACTTCCATAACGATCACACATCCGTGATCGGCACTGTCGGCAATCAGTTCTTTCCTTAAAGCCGATTCTGCCAGGTCCTGAAGATTGATATCTATGGTTGTGATGATATCATCGCCATTTTGGGGTTCTACTTCATTATCAACATCAACAGGCATCCATCCGCCGTTGCCAATCTTGCGCATGAGGCGTTTGCCTCCTATGCCCTGAAGATAATTCGTGAAAGACCCTTCAAGTCCTACATATACTTTTTCAGCGGCTTCCGCATTTTCGTACCCTATGGTACGCCGGGCAAGGTCTTTAAAAGGAAGCTCCCGGTGGAATTCCGGTTCTACGATCATTCCTCCTTTATACTGGCCCAGTCTGAGGATCGGGAATTTCCGCATCTGCCTTAGTTGCGGGTAGGTGACCCCCCGGTGAATCTGAAGATAATCATTCCCGTTCCGTCTTCCTTCCCAGAGAAGATCTCTGTATTCGGAAGCTTTTTTATCATTAAATAATCTTGAAAGATGATTTGCAAGAGAGTCAACCTGGCTGTTAAAAAGCTCATCCGTGATAAGCTCCGAACTGATATCCATATGGACATCGAAGGTAGGAATGGATGTAGCGAGCAATGTGCCATCATCTGAGCAGATATTACCGCGGCTGGCCTCGACAGGGAAAAAACGCATTTCCTGTTTACGGGCTTTCTCCATCAAAACCTTTCCTTCAGTCGACCTTATATAAATGGCTTTTCCGATAATAGCAATGCCGAACAGAAGGATCCCGAAGTAAACAACATATACCCGTAATAATATATCTTTCTTTGCCTCTTTCATTGATTTCTATGAAGTGTATCTGATTCTTGTTTTAAAAGAGTTTTTGAATAAAAGATCTTGTATGGGGGTGTGGAGGTCTCTTTTATACCAAGAGATCCCACCTTTTTTGCTATCTCAGTTTGCCGTGAAACTCCCAGCATTTTTGCTTTTGCGAGACTTGACTGGAATTGTAATTCTTTCAGTTCGGTTTTTATTTTTTCGATTTGTCTTAAAGTCTTCTCTGTGTAATAGGTATTGCTTATGTAAAATAATGCGAGGATGGCAAGGAAAATCAGAAAAGGCAGGTTGTCGAGTACGGCGTGTTTCGAGAACAGATCTCCGCCAATGATATTCTGAAGGCCTCTGGTCATCTTCCCAGGCTTCCTGGCGGGACGGTTCTCTTCCTTTTGAGGTTCCTGCTGGATATTTATCTTTTCTTCATCCATTAATCAATTCTTTTCAGCAATTCGCAAGCGGGCGCTCCTTGCCCTGACATTCATTGACACTTCTTTATCGTCCGGGACAATGGGTTTCCGGTTGATGACCGTCAACGGGACGACCGGGTTTCCATAAAAATCCTTTTTCAGGATCCCTTCAAAATTTCCATTACGGAAATAGTTCTTTACAAGCTTATCTTCAAGTGAATGATAGGATATCACAACCAGTCGTCCGCCCTGTTTCAACACGTCTGTAGATTGGATAAGAAATTCCTTAAGAGCCTCGAGTTCCTGGTTTACTTCGATTCTCAATGCCTGAAAGACTTGTGCGAAAAACTTATTTTCTTTTCCTCTCTCGGCGGCAGGCATCAGCAAAGCTTTTAATTCCATTGTCGTGTTCACCGGATGTGCTTTGCGTGCCGTTATGAGAAGCCTTGCTATTTTCGTGGAATTCCTCAACTCGCCAAATTCACGGAACAAGGCTGCCAGCTTTTCTTCCGGGTAATGATTCACAATTTCTTTCGCTGATGTTTTTTTATCCTGATTCATCCGCATATCCAGCTCTCCTTCAAACCTTGTCGAAAATCCTCTCTCAGGCTGATCGATCTGGTGGGACGAAATCCCAAGATCGGCAACTATTCCATCCACCGGAATAGTCTTGTATAGTTTAAGCAAGTTCCGCAGATACCTGAAATTGTTGTGGATCAGGATCAACCTGTCATCCTCGATCTTATTCTTTAATGCATCTTCATCCTGGTCAAAGGCAAATACTTTTCCCCCCCTTAATTCTCTGAGGATCGCCAATGAGTGTCCCCCGCCTCCATAAGTGGCATCAACATATATACCATCTGGCTGTATCACCAGGGCCTTTATACATTCATCAAGGAGCACACTTTTATGAAACATTTTCAGGTTCTTCAGGCTTGTTATGTTTACCCATTACTTTTTCCGCCAGTTTTGAATATTCTTTTTCCGTCATTTTAAGATGCTCCTCATATTCATCTTTTGACCACACTTCTATGCGATTCGAAAATGCAGACAAGATCAAATCCTTATCAATTTTGGCATATTCCAATAAACTCTTGGGTATAAGCACGCGGTTGCTGGCGTCAAGTTGAAGGTCGGCCGTGCCTGCATTAAATTTCCTGGCAAAGCGCCTGTCATCTTCGGTAAACAGATCCACTCTTTTATTTACATCCATGCTCACCTCCATCCACTCATTCATCGGGTACATGGTAAGACAATGCTCAATCCCCCGGTTGATTACAAATTTTTCTTGTGCTTCCGTAGGAAGTTGCTTCTTTAGCCCGGCAGGAATGATTATTCGCCCTTTCTCATCAATGCGGCATTCATATTCACCGTGCAGGTTGGTCATAGGATAGTAAAAATTTGAAGGTGTAAATATAAAACATTCCCCACAAATCCCCACCTGTCCCCACTATATTTTTTAGTGAATTGTTAATAACTTTTTTGTAAAAATTATTAATTAATTCATTGTCTGTGGTTTGTAACTTTAAGGAAATTTTACTTTTTCCCCCCTCCCTCTTGGGGGAGGGGGCATGGGGGTGGGGTGTTTTTCGCGTCACACGTTACTTATCACGTGTCACGATTTTCTATGTGGGGGAATTTTATCAGATTTTATTTATCTTTGAAAAAATATCAGGTAGCAATGTCCAGGATTTTAGTGATCGATGATGAGAAAAGCATCCGTAATACATTACGTGAAATATTGCAATACGAAAAGTATGAAGTTGATGATGCTGAAGATGGCCCGGAAGGCCTGAATCTTCTTGAATCAAACAAGTACAATGCAATTTTATGTGATATCAAGATGCCAAAGATGGATGGCATTGAAGTACTTGAGAAGATCATGCTGATGACTGATACCCCTATCATCATGATCTCGGGACATGGCACGATTGATACCGCTGTGGAAGCTATAAA
>CAZUYY010000005.1:16127-18553 GCA_964624935.1 uncultured Prolixibacteraceae bacterium | reverse complement strand
TCCCTCTTGGGGGAGGGGCCGGGGGTGGGGTTCTTTGCGGTAAAAAAAGACTTTTCAGAGTGTGCTCTTTATTCAAATTCTTTCTTTATCCAGTCGTAACCTTTTTCTTCCAGTTCAAACGCTAACTCCTTATGTCCAGATTTAACGATCCTTCCCTCAAAAAGAACATGTACAAAATCGGGAACGATGTAATCCAGCAAACGCTGGTAGTGAGTGATGATCACAAAGGCATTTTCCTTAGTGCGAAGTTTGTTCACTCCATTGGCAACGATCCGCAGAGCATCAATATCCAGTCCTGAATCGGTCTCGTCGAGGATGGCGAGGGTAGGCTCAAGCATAGCCATCTGGAAGATCTCGTTCTTTTTCTTTTCCCCACCCGAGAATCCTTCATTTACCGACCGGTTTGTCAGGTTCGACTGGATCTCGACCAACCGTTTGTTTTCTTCCATCATTTTCAGGAATTCAACAGCAGGTAAAGGGTCCAGCCCCTTGTATTTCCTTAGTTCATTGACAGCTGTGCGCATAAAATTTGTCATGCTGACCCCCGGGATCTCAACCGGATACTGGAAACCGATAAATATCCCTTCTCTGGCACGATCCTCAATAGGGAGTTTAAACAGGTTTTTCACCTTATAGGTGATCTCACCTTCGGTCACTTCAAACATTTCTCTCCCGGCAATGACAGACGCCAAAGTGCTTTTACCTGTCCCGTTCGGGCCCATGATCGCATGAACTTCACCCTGGTTCACCTCAAGGTTGATCCCCCGAAGTATCTCTTTCCCATTAATGGAAGCATGAAGATTCTTTATAGATAACAACATGATTTTTTAATTACGAATTACGAATTTTTTGGTTATTGGTTGTTGGGTATTAGTCATTAGTTTTTTTGCCATTTTACCATCTTACTATTTTGCTATTTTTTTATCCTACGCTCCCTTCTAAACTAATGGATAACAGCTTCTGTGCTTCGATCGCAAATTCCATCGGAAGTTGTTTTAGTACTTCTTTCGCATAGCCATTTACGATCAGCCCGATGGCACTTTCCATGTCGATGCCCCGCTGCTGGCAATAAAAGAGCTGGTCTTCTGAAATCTTTGATGTCGTAGCTTCATGTTCAACGATGGATGATTTATTTTCAACCTGCATATAAGGAAACGTATGTGCTCCGCATCTATCACCGAGGAGAAGGGAGTCGCATTGGGAATAGTTCCGTGAATTAACAGCATTTTTGGCGATCCTAACCAAACCCCTGTAGCTGTTGTTACCGTGTCCTGCCGAGATACCCTTTGAGATGATGGTACTTTTTGTGTTTTTACCAAGGTGCTGCATTTTGGTCCCGGTATCGGCCTGCTGCATGTTGTTGGTGACGGCAACCGAATAAAATTCACCTACTGAGTTATCACCAAGTAAAATGCAACTTGGGTATTTCCAGGTTATTGCTGAACCTGTTTCCACCTGGGTCCAGGAAATCTTTGAGTTGCTTCCTTTGCAAATGCCTCTCTTGGTTACAAAATTGAAGATCCCTCCCTCGCCTTTTTTATTCCCGGGATACCAGTTCTGTACGGTAGAATATTTCACCTGGGCATCTTTCAATGCTACGATCTCGACAATGGCGGCATGAAGCTGGTTTTCGTCACGCCGGGGCGCGGTGCAACCTTCCATGTAACTGACATATGCCCCTTCCTCAGCAACGATCAGGGTTCGTTCAAACTGACCGGTATTAGCAGCGTTGATCCTGAAATAGGTCGAAAGTTCAACAGGACACCGGACTCCTTTTGGGATAAAGCAGAATGATCCATCTGTAAAAACCGCAGAATTTAGTGTGGCAAAGAAATTATCCGTATAAGGAACCACCGACCCCATGTACTGTTTTACAAGGTCCGGATGTTTCTGAACAGCTTCACTGAATGAACAAAATATAATACCCAGCTTCGAAAGGGTATCACTGAAGGTAGTCTTAACCGAAATACTGTCCATCACCGCATCCACGGCAACCCCGCTAAGTTTTTTTTGTTCCTCAAGGGAAATGCCCAGCTTGTTGAAAGTATTCAGCAATTCAGGGTCGACTTCATCTAAGCCGGCCAGTTGCTTCTTTTTTTTCGGCGCGGCAAAATAAATGATATTCTGAAAATCGATGGGGGGTATTTTCAGGTTAGCCCAGCCGGGCATCTTCATAGTCAGCCAATGCCGGTAAGCCTTCAGGCGGAATTCAAGCATGAATTCCGGTTCCTTCTTTTTTGCAGAGATCAACCGGATGATATCTTCATTTAACCCTTTTGGGGCAAAATCTGTTTCAATATCTGTGATGAAACCGAATTTATACTCCCCCTGGGTAAACGAATCTATTATTTTATTTGAATCGGATTCCATTGAATATCAAATTAGAATAAGTCTAAACACACATCGTATCAACTGGAAAAACAGTG
>CAZUYY010000005.1:0-16117 GCA_964624935.1 uncultured Prolixibacteraceae bacterium | reverse complement strand
TTTCGAAGTGTAAAGGTACGAATTTTATGAATCCGGATGGAAATGTTTCATATATTTAATGAAGCAGGAATTCTGAATATCCTATCAGATCCTTGCATGCAGCCGTACGGAAAAAATGTCAACCGGCCCTTGTCTGTCTATATTGTAGCCTGGATTTATTAAAAGTTGATAGGCTAAGCTCAGATATATATGATTTTTGACCAATTCAGCCGAATAATAAAGCTCTGCCAGGTGTTCAAACCCATAATTAAGATTTCCATCGCCAAGTAAAAATCCTTCACCCCCAGCTTGCAAGTATTCCCTATGAGGTTTTGATAGTCCAGATACAACATAGGCTAACCCTATATTATCATTGTTGCGGCTCCACCCCCTCCCTGTCATCGTGATCCCTGCACTTAGTGTACGATCAATCTCGGTAAAAGCCCAAGTTTCATTGTTCCCATCATTCCATCCTGCCCTTAAAAAACAACCTGTAAAATCATTTATTTCCTGTTCGGCATTTATCCCAAAACCATATTTCGTATGGCCATTTGCCCTGGTATTTTCAATAATTGGGTTTTGCGGGTCTGAGGCTAAACTTTCTTTATAATTACCCATATTCGCTGTTGTGAAAAATCCCAACAATCGGATTGCCCCCTTTCTTTTGCTCAATTTATACCGGTATGTATATTCCAATGTACTCGAGTTTGCTTCCAGAATATGCCAGTTCATATCACTCCCGTTGGCCACCATGGGGACCAATGAAAACCCGTATCTGATCTCATTCCGGGGTGATACAAATTCTAAAACGATACTTGGAGTGTATCCACGAACATTAGCCGGATAATCCCAGGCCCCGTTATCCATTAATGCCCAGCACATAAATTGCGTCCGGGGGTCATGACTATAATTATTGTCATCAAAATAGTCTGTGATCCCTATTTTCCCTATCGTCAGAGCAATATACCTGTTGGGCAGAAATTCACCCAGATGATTAAAGTCGCTTTCCTGGTAATCAGTTTCAGTTGTTAAAGCAAAAAGTTGCCGGTAAAATAAACGGGCTATATAGACTTCCGGTGCCGGGTTTCCTATCCTGTAAGTTTCGCCATTGGGTGCATCTGCAATCCCCACTGTCTGACTAAGCCCATAACCGCCTGCGAGTTCAGGGTCAAAAAAAACACTGGCACCTTTCCAGAGCCGTACTCCAAGAAAAAGCGTGGATGTGATGGAAGTCTTATCTTCCTGTTCGGTCGTTAAACTGTTTGGCCCTGTGTACTTTGCCGAAAAAGCAGGCTTGAATTGATTGATTATCGTTGTCTGAGCATGAATAGTGAACCAGTCATTCTTCAGCGTATCCCTTTGCTGAGCAAATGTCCAATTGCCTGTAACTACAAGTAAACTAATTATCGACACTACTCTCATTGTCCCGGTTACTTCTGAATTCAACAAAATTTCTGATAAAGTCTGCAAAGATATCTTTTTTCGAAATCACCCACTCACTATCATCCATCTTGTATTCTCAATATTCTATCCCTATTAACCATCTTACCATTTAATCTTGCCATTTTACAATTTTGCCATTTTACAATTTTTTCCTGCTACCCTTTACCATCCTGGTGTAACAAAAAAAGTCCGACTTTTGCAAAAAATATCTCATGTACTCAAAGAAAGAAAAAAATATCCCCGGTGAGAAGGAAAAACGAACTGAACTGTCAGAGCTGGGTGAATTCGGACTGATTGAGCATTTGTCAAAAAATATTGTACCAAAGCATGCCGGCACGGTGAAAGGGATCGGCGATGATGCTGCTGTGATTGACACAGGGAATAAGTTGCTTCTGCTTTCAACTGATCTTCTCGTGGAAGGCGTTCATTTCGACCTGACCTACATGCCACTAAAACACTTGGGTTACAAGGCCGCCGTAGTCAACATATCCGATATTGCCGCGATGAATGGCATCCCAAAACAGATGACCATTTCCATTGCTGTGTCAAACCGGTTTTCGTTGGAAGCAATTGAAGAGCTGTATCGGGGAATAAGAATGGCCTGCGACAAATACAATGTAGACCTGGTGGGTGGGGATACCAGTTCAAGTGTATCCGGATTGTTCATGTCTGTCACCATTACCGGTGAAGCTGCCAGGGATGAGATCGTTTACCGCAATGGAGCAAAAGAGGGTGATCTGCTTTGCGTAACAGGCGACCTGGGCGGAGCCTATGCCGGATTGCTTGTCCTGGAACGTGAAAAACAGGTGTTTAAAGTCAACCCGAACATGCAACCGGAACTCACCGGCAATGAATATGTAATCGGCCGTCAACTAAAACCAGAGGCACGAACTGATGTTCGTAACTTCTTTAAGGAGACAGGAGTGTTACCGACTTCCATGATCGATATTTCAGATGGGCTTGCTTCAGAAACCTTACACCTTTGCCATCAATCAAATAATGGGTGTAAGCTCTATGAAGAAAAGATCCCGATCGATGATGAAACACGGAGGCTGGCCCTGGAATTCAATATTATTCCATCCGTATGTGCCTTAAACGGAGGAGAGGATTATGAATTACTTTTTACCCTAAAGCAAACCGATTATGAAAAGATCAGGAACATTCCTGATTTTACAATCATAGGCCATATCACTGTTTCCGGAAGCGGACAAAACCTGATAACACCTGATAGGAAGACAGTAGAACTAACCGCCCAGGGTTGGGATGCATTTAAGAAAAGGCAATAACATCAAAGTAATACTCTATTCCAAGAGTAGTCTATTCGAGTCCGTTCGACGGAATGATACTGGCATAATATTTATTCATTATTGAATATGCGCAGGCCTGAACATCGATTGCGAAAATGGTCCTGCCACCATACTTCAGGTTCCTTGTTGCACAGGCATCTTCTACCACAATACATTTAAAGCCAAGGTCATAAGCTGCCCGGGTGGTAGCTTCCACGCACATCTGGGTTTGCATCCCACAAATGACTAAGCGTTTAATCCTTCTCGTCATAAGATAGTTCAGCAGATCAGTTCCGTTAAAGCCATTGGCCTCTTGTTTGGTAATGACTTTTTCTCCCGCAACAGGAGCTACATTTTTATGGATCGGAACACCCCCTGCATGTTGTATGTGAACCACAGGAAGGTTCTGGGCCCTGAACATCTTTAATACAGCCGCTGCCTTTTCACTTGCAGAATCAGCATTTACCAGCGGAATACTCCCACCGGGAAAATAAAATTCCTGAACGTCAATGATCAGTAAAGCTGTTGGCAGACTATCAACTTTTATCTTCACCTTAAAAGGCTGCTGGGCAAATAAACCTCCTGCACCTAATAGCAGCAATAAACAACATGTTCCAATAAATCTTTTCATTTTCATAATATCCAGATTTTATTTTGTGACTTTGTAAACTGGTGAACTAGTGAACTGGTGAACTGGCGAGTTAAAAAATTACTTTGTGACTCTGTGACTCTGTGACTTTGTCACTTTGTTACTCTATCTACTTCGAAACAACAAGCAACTGAAACGAATTTGGATTATAATCCTTTTTCAGATCGTTGAATTCTGCCGTCGGAAGATAGATTGATTGCTTCGCATAATTACAGAGTAAGGTACGGGCGCCACGCTTTGTAATCAGGGTCTGTTCCTTCGTATATTTATCAGGTGTGTCCTGATGTATCACGGTTACAGTTCCCTCACCATTACTGGTAAAGATCTCATTCAAAGCAGGCATATAACAAACACCTTCGCAATGCATACCAATTGGGATCGTGGTTACTACTGTGCCGGAGAAGCGATCTAATACGATTAGTTCGTTAGTTCCGTTGCAACCACAGAAAAGAATATCGTTTCCTTTATCCAGAGCCAGGCCAATGGGTCTTTTATCAGCCCCGACAGGAAACATTCTTCTGATTACCAGTGTCGTGGCATCAAACATGGTGATCATCCCAATGTTTTCAAGTGTTACGTAAATATTGCCGCTTACATCGGAAAGCGCAAATGAAGGACACCCGCGCAATGCAAGGGTCGATTTGATACTGTCATTTTCCGCCTTGATTACTGTAACACTGTTTCCTTTTGCGTTAAAAACAAACACCTTTTCAGAGAACTGATCAAACAGGATGGCATCCGGATCCTTCCCCGTGGGGATCCTGTCAATGATATGGTAATCATTCATATCAAACACGATCACTGAATCTATTTTACCTGCCGTGATAAATCCTTTGCTGAACTCACGGGCGATAGTGATACAATGAGCGCCTGGCGTATGATTAATGATACCAACCTGTTTGCCGGTATTCATATCGATCACCTGAACACAATCGCCATGTGTGACAAAGATCCTCTGTGTACCGTAATCCAGAGCGAGTTTGTCCCATGTGCCATTGCCTGAAACCGGAATACTTTTCTGGATTTTATATTCTTTTGCCGGCTGTTGTGCGAAAAGACTTGAAACTGACAGAAGGAAAAATCCGAGGACAAAACAGCAAATCTTCATACGCTTTAGTTTTCTGCAAATTTAGTAACTTTGTTATTGCGATTATGAACTCTCTTTGGGTAGCATGCAAGGATCACTGAATAAATATTTTTCTCATCTTGAGACCATTGTCAGAAATTTACCTCAAAAGCCGGGGGTTTATCAGTATTTTGATGATAAAAACAGGATCATTTATGTTGGAAAAGCCAAGAATCTGAAGAAACGGGTAAGTTCCTATTTCAATAAGATCAACTCTGTTAGTGGGAAATTACAGATGCTGGTAAGGAAAATTGCAGATATCCGGTACATTGTAGTTGATACAGAGCAGGATGCATTTCTTCTGGAAAATAACCTCATAAAAAAATACCGTCCGCATTACAATGTTGCTTTAAAAGACGATAAAACTTTTCCCTGGATCTGCATTAAAAATGAACCATTTCCCCGTGTTTATTCCACGCGTCATGTTCTGCGTGACGGATCTGTTTATTTTGGTCCTTATGCAAATGTGAAGCTTATGCATACCCTGCTGGATCTCGCACGCCAGCTTTATCCTCTGCGAAATTGCAACCTTAACCTGATCGATAAAAATATCAGAGCAGGAAAGTTCAGGGTCTGTCTCGAATATCATCTCGGAAATTGCAAAGGGCCTTGTGAAGGACTTCAAACACTTGAGGATTATGACCTTTCCATTGTTTCCATTAAAGAGATCATCAAGGGTAACCTCCAGGCTGTCAACCATCAGTTGAAAGACCTCATGATGGCCTATGCCGGAAAGATGGAATTCGAGAAAGCCCATCTTATCAAAGAGAAATTAGAATTACTTGAAAAATTCCAGAGCAAATCGACGGTAGTGAACCCAGCCATCAATAATGTGGATGTATTCTCCATTCTCCCGGATATTAATTCAGCTTACGTAAACTTCATGAAAGTGATGAATGGCGCTATTATTCAGGTGCATACGATCGAACTGATCAAAAAGCTGGATGAATCGCCGGAAGAGCTGCTTTCCATTGCAGTCACCGATACCCGTCAACGGTTTGAGAGTCAGGCTCCGGAGATCATCCTTCCATTTGTGATTGAATATGATTTCCCCGGTGTGACCCTCACAGTTCCCAAGATCGGAGACAAAAAGAAACTGCTCGAATTATCAGAAAGGAATGTGAAATATTATCAGTTGGAAAAAGAAAAACAGAAAGAACTGACAGATCCCGGGCATCGTACCAAACGTGTTCTCGACCAAATGATGAAAGACCTGAAGATGACCGAACCACCTGTTCATATTGAATGTTTCGACAATTCGAATATCCAGGGAGCATATCCTGTTGCATCCATGGTTTGTTTCCGCGATGCCAAACCGGATAAAAGTGAATACAGGCACTTTAATATCAAGTCGGTAGAAGGTCCCAATGATTTTGCCTCGATGGAAGAGATCATTTACCGCCGTTACAAGCGTTTGCAGGAAGAAAACACCCCCCTGCCTCAACTCATCATTGTCGACGGTGGAAAAGGCCAATTGAGCGCCGCCATGAAAAGTCTGAACAAATTAGGTCTGCAGGGTAAATTGACCGTAATCGGGATTGCAAAGAAATTGGAAGAGATCTATTATCCTAACGACTCGATTCCGCTTTACCTGGACAAAAGATCGGAGACGCTGCGAATCATCCAGCAGATGCGGGATGAAGCACATCGTTTCGGGATTACACATCACCGGAAGAAAAGGGACAAAGGCACAATCAAAGCCCAGCTCATGGGAATTGAAGGAATCGGGGATGCCATTAACCAGATATTATTGCGGAAATTCAAATCGGTGAAAAACATTCAGATTGCCTCCCTGGGAGAACTTCAGGAAACAATCGGTAAAGCTAAAGGACTAATGGTCCATAAGCATTTTCACCAAGACCAGGATTAACCACCAATATGAACTGAATAATCTGATGGTGAAAGTAACTGGTCAATCTCTTCCGGATTGTTGATTTTAATTCTTATTACCCATCCTGCCTCGTAAGGATCCTGGTTAAGAATTTCGGGTTTTGAAGTAAGAGCATCATTGAATGCAAGAACTTCCCCGCCAACAGGCATGTACATATCGGATACCGTTTTTACGGCTTCTATGGTTCCGAAAGTTTCGCCTTTCTGCAGGATCTCACCTACTGTTTCCACTTCAATAAAAACAATATCACCCAATTCATGCTGGGCATAATCGCTGATCCCGACAAGGCCTTCATCACCTTCTACCTTCAGCCATTCATGATCTTTTGTGTACTTTAAATTTCCGGGTACGTTCATAAATTTATAGTTTATTTATTTCAGCATCAAAAATAGTCTTTTTTAGAAATTCTTTAAAATCTTTCTGGTTTTATTTGTCATTATTGTGCAAGTGAGAACCTGAGTGTAAACCCGCCTTTTGTATTTGAGGTATAATATTGGTTGGAAACATATGGCGAATTGATGATCTTATTAAAATAGAACCGCAGGGTGAATCGCTGGTTGAGATTGTAATCGGCAGTAAAGTTGATTGTGATCACTTGCTGGCCGGTTGAGATCTGATTGATCGCCTGATCGAGCTGCCGCAAAATGGTCATGTTTCGGGCAATTGAGAAGTCGGCTTTGAGACTCAGATCGCTCTTATAGTTGCTCTTTTTCCCTGCCGTCCCCAATGAAATAAAAGAAAGGCGGACGTTCTTGAACCGGTATCCAAGACCTATGATGATTTCATTGGTGAAGATCTCTGTAAGCTGGTTGTTGTCAAAATCAAATGCCAGGTTACGTGAGCGTTTCCATTCGAAAGAGGATAGAAGACTGTTTACCCAACCCATATCAAATTTGATCAACGGGTTAAAATTCTCAGTGAGAGAAACTACACCAATCTGGTCCTTGGGAATGAAATTTCCGGAGTTGTCAAATTGTGTAGGATATCCATCCTTTTCCTGATATTGAATATTTGAAGTATACGATCCTACAGAATAAGTCGACGTATATGCATGTGAAATTGTTAAGGTTCGCAGGTATTTTTTTATCGCCTTGATCTTTGCCAGTCCATCATAAGTTATTCTCCAGTTCGGAAATGGAATGCTTGGAAATGCGGTCAAACCGATCTTTGCAGGATTTCTTCCCGAATAAGCCGCAAGGAAAGCAGTGTTTAGAACTTCCTGGTTTGTTGGACCATATCCGACAGGGTATCCGGTAGTATCCATTTTTCCTGCCGACATGGGATTCCTGGCAGAATAACGCTCAGCAATTTGCAGCCGGTATGCCGACATTTTGTCAAACAGCGGAGAGATGGCTTTTTCACCATTCTTTGTAAAACTGGTACCAATCATGAGGTACGACATGGTAAAGCTCCCATTTTCCATGGGTGAGTAAGATACAAACCTGCCAAGGGTGTCAGAATATCTGTAATATTCTTGGCGGGACTGGGTAGAAGTGCGTAAGGCAGAGATCTCAATTTTCAGGTCGGGCAGGGGTTCAAGAGAGGCAGCAAGCGAAAGGTTATCATTATACTTGTTCAAATAAGGTTGTGTCTGCAATGAGTCCTTTGTCATCCATGGTTCCCCTACAGGCCGGATATCTTTTTGACTGCCAAAGATAAAACCGAGGCCGGGTGCATTTTGTGCCCAATTATTTCCAAGCCCATTAGGGACAGGAGTAAACCCAGGTATTACTGTACCTGCCCCTTGTGTATAGTTGACTCCTATGCTGCGGATACAGGTAAGGATCCGTAGAGCCTCATCTTTAATTGATTTACCAAAATTGTTCTTAGAAGTAACTTTTTTAAGACTATCGATTTTTGCCTGTGTTTTATCGGGTTTAGTATTTCTCAGGGATTGATTTGGATTCTGTTTCCCTGAAGCTATAGTAGATTGAAGAAGCTTTTTCAGATAAGGTACTTTGTTATATATATTAATGAAACTTAATTTCCCGTTTAACACTTTGGTGGCTGAATTTTCTATGGTATTGCCTATCTCCGATTGGAGAGAGACAGGGCTACCTGTCCAATGATAGCTGGCTTGATAACCTGCAGTCAATGATATCCATTCAAAATAAGGTATCTTAGAGAATGGGACGTCATAAGTTCCGGAAAATTGCTGGTTATAATTGTTCATGGTGCCAAAAGAAAAGATCTGGTTCCAGACTTGTTTCTCGTTTGAATGATCAATCAGTCCGGGGGGTTCATTCACAAAGGCACTTGCATTTGCCACAAGCGAAAACTTGAGGGATTTTGAAAAATCATACTTCAGATCATAAACCCTGGTCCAGGTCCATGATTTTATATAGTTGGTTATCATAGGGATATCATAGGTACTCTTATTTCTGAATTGCTCTTCTTCGTATTGTCGATTCATATCGGTACGGAAAGAAAACGAGCGGGGGAGGTAGTTGAGATTGAAATCGGTGATCAACCTGTATGCTTTGTGCCTGGTGAGTGATTTCATTTTTGAAAAAGGCATAAAACCCTTAGGAATAAGTGAATAGTTATAACCAAGTCCTCCTGCATATTTCTTTTGAAGGTCATATGCTATATCAGGGTTCCGCTGAAAAACCTCGGAATAAGAATAGCTGATGTTGAAGTTCTCGATGTCGTAGATCTTTGGTTTTTTATCTTTTTTACGGTCTTTCCTGACATTCATCAGGTTGAAGTTTTTTCGCTGTGTATATTCTTCCGAAATAGCGCGAATCGAATCCTTCTGTCTCTTTGTGGCATAGGAATTAAGAACATCTTTAAAGAGAACATCGGGATTGAGCGGGTCATATTCAGGAGTGCTTTCAATTAATGAATAATCGAAATGCATGGGAATCCGGATGCCCGATTTTTCGGGGAAGAACTTTCCAAGTTCAAGATCTGTGGTGAATCCAAATCCTGCTGTAGCCTCCATTGATCGTTGTGTTTGTTTATCTTCGAGGGATCCGAACCCATCACTGGTGTATGAACCGGTAAGCTGAACCCGTCCGAGATCGGCAATGTCTGCAGCAATTCTGGCCGTTGCCGCCCATCCGCCACTTTTATTGAAATCAGTAAGACGAAGTTCGTCCACCCAGATTTCTGCACTTTTAGGCAGACCATCATCATCCGTCGACTGGTTGGTTTTTTTTGGATTCCTGATCCCGATCATGATGGATTCAACATCACTGATGGAAGGAGATCCGATTACCGTGATACGATTATTGCCGTCATTTTCAACATAGGGCGTACTGGTTGTAACAGTGCTTCCGGTGGCTCGCATTGCAGTATTCCGGTTTTCTTTAACCTGCACCAGCTCGGCCAGGTTGATATCAAACGCATTCGCATCTGGCCAGATTGCACCCGGATTGTTTGCACTTGTATACCAGGGTGTGAAATGCAGTGGGATTTCATACTCATAATAGTTTAATGTCAAGTCGGAACCAACCCGCATAAAAATCGTTAGATCACCGGTCTTGACATTCTGATTGGCGATCGACTGTTCAGCATGGACAAACATCTGAAGCCTTTTAAACTGTCTGAAATCAAATTGACAGGTTTTAAAGACTGCACGTGAATCCCCGTCAACAAGGTTGCCGACCTTCAGAGACATTGATTGTTCGTTTAGTTGTTGTTGGTTTGTAGACCCCCAGTTTGTTTCACGTTGGATGCCCGGCGGCATTACATAAGGAATGGGCTGCTTACTTCCGTTCTGTTCAATACTGACCGTAGAGACCTCTAAGGTCGTTTTATTCTGGGTGTTGTCAGGGATGTACTCTCCGGGTTGAAGAAGGTCGTATTGATAAGCAAGCCATTCTCCTCTGGAAAGATCAAGTGTCGCAAAACGACAAACAACATTTTTATTAAACCCCTTGAAGAATATACGCATAAAACGGATCGAGGTAAACCCCTGGATATTTCCAACTGTCTTATCCGGGGTGCGGATTGGAATTTTAAACTGGTACCACCGGACATTGCCCTTTGACCCATTAGCCAATGGGATTTCTGTGGCATGGTACATATCCGTAATATAATTTTCACCCACTTTCATTTTCCCATGATTCAGGTGAACTACATACTGGTAATAGCCCTCATTTTCACTCAGTGTATTGTCATTATTGATGTCTTCGACGTTCGGAAGCGTTGTCGACATGGTTGGATATTTTTCCGGTGAATTATCGGATGCCGGGGAGTTCCCTTCAACCCCTGCATAATTTTTATATCGTTCAAGAATACTGGAATACAGAGGCTCATTATCATAGTCTGTTCCCCGGAAATAATGGAAATCATCAGACGAAGGATCTTTAAGGGCCAGTTGATAAGCTTGCGAATTTACCCCGTAAAGGGCGGCAATTTTTTTCAGGTAAGTAGTATCAAAAAACGTACGTTCATCAGCATCACTTAACCCATCGTACCCTACATCCTGGTATTGCCGTGAACCAGGAGTATTATCAAAAGCATTCACCAGCGCCTGAACAGTGGGAACCCTGCCCCATATTGTAGTATCTACATTGGTGACCACACTGGAGATCGGTAACCCGTTTTCAAAAGATTTCATTCCATCCCGGAGGATATCTTCAGAAACATCCCCAAGGTTGAAATACAGATCGCCGTTGATGGTGGAGTCATAGGCAAATGGGTCCATCATCCAAAATTCAATGTACTGAATATTGGCAGCATCAAAATCAGTGGATGGCATTGCACACATCATGCCTCCCCAACGCGTCTCAGGAGCATTGAGTGTCCCATCGCTGGCAACTCCTTTCGAGTATGCACTGGGTCTGACATCGTAGTTATAAGGCCCCCGGTCAGAAGGATAGTAGGCCAGATTTAAAACAGCCTGGTTCACCGGTACTCCGTTCAGAGGTTGTTCATTTGGGAAAACCTCAGTCTGCCAGACCTGTCGCACATAGTTATTGGAAAGTTCTGCGTTATTAACATTTGGGGGCAGCAGGTTTTCGTTCTTGTCGTAAAATAATGGGTCGATAATATACCATGACAGTTTTGCCCTGTTGAATCCATAAGCCAGACCAGTTCCGGGAGCTGCTTCAGGGAACATGCCAGGAGTGGTTTGGAACTGAGGCGTACTGGCCAGGAACCAGGTTCCGACATTTGTCAGATCAATGGTTGAACTTGCACCCTCAAAATCATCAATGTAGGAAGTACCTGCGCTTCCGATGGTTTTTGAATGACCGGGGATGAATTGTGCAAATTCTCCATCTACTGCTATTTTTGAAACCGTTTTGGTATGAATAAATGGCAGCATATTTACCAGCCGGGTGATGAGCCTTGATTCAGTCCTGTAAGTAAGATTTATTCCCCACATGGTATTTGAGATCGGTTCATCCCCATAATTGACCTTCTGCGTCAACGGTTGTTCATTAAGGTTGAGTATTGTTCCCCCGATGATGAAATCCTTGTTGAACTTGTAATCAAGATGAGCGCCCATTAACCGTTTGGTCTGGATATTGTACATCTGGTTACTTTCCAGTGAGATGTTGATCGGAGTGCCGGAATTGAGGATCCCTTCGTTGATGATCCTGACCCTTCCAAGGGTATAATCAACAGTATAATCCACGTTCTCAACCAGGGGAACCCCGCCTGCGGTCACCTTCACCGAGCCCTGCGGAACATTCAGCGCATTGAGTGAGATCTCTGATCCCACAGAGGATTTGAAAGAACCTGATATAGTAAATTTATTTTTATCGGTATATTGCTTTGCCGTGGTTGGTGTAACCGTGTACAAGGAATCAAAACAATATTTATTTGCAAGGTTCAATGAATTTTGTGGATCATTTGGATCATATATGGAATCCCTGAGATCTGCACCGAATGGTTCGAGAGAAGGAAAGAAGATCCTTCCATTTGAAGCCTGGATGGTTCCTCCTCCTGTAGCCGCACCGTCTATAAAATCGAACATTCCATCGGAAGGAGGATTCAATTGCTGGTCCAGGTTGTCTAATCCCATCACACGCAACAGGGGAGAGCCGCTAATTCTGCTTTCGGTGATATAAGCAGTGGGAACTCCGTTCTTATTACCGGAATATAAAATATTTAAAATGAAATTCTGGCTTTGAACCTGATACGCGTTAAGATTGTAAACATTTTTCATCATCAGATTCCAAAGCGGGATCCGGGTATTTAGTTCGGAACTTCTTAACAGCTTCACTATGAGGCATGAAGGGGCATTGATCCCCTGGTTGGCAAACTCTCCTACCTGATACACCGTTGTATCTCCTATTATCTGATACTGATACGCTACAGCAAGTACCTGACCGGCATTCAGCGTAGTATTCAGAGAAATGAATCCCAATTTGGAATTATAGGAATACTCAGTAGGAAGAAGTTTCCGGGCACTTTCTACTTTTTCATAATCTATACCGGATACGAGATTAAACTGGCCAAGATAGTTGCTTACTTTGTTGATGTTCCTGACATAAACCGAATCCACCGGACGAGGCATGATCACCTGGATCAGGTCATTTGATTTATTTGAAGGATTTGCCTTCCCGTAAGCGCCATGAAACCTTAACTTGTTGTACGGATCATTTTCACCAAGGTCCTGAAACGCAATGATGTTCCGGTTATCAGTAACAGCCGCCCCGATATTAGTTATCCAAACTTCCATACGGACGATATTGACGCTTGAGGAGACCACTGGAAGTGTCTTTAAGGCCGCCTTATATTTATTGCGGAAAGCCTGTGCTACAAAGAAGTGCCTGTCAGCTTCATAAGTATTAGCCGGAATAGAAAACTTAGTGGTTTGTGCATTCCCCTGGAGGGTCAGGTTCTTTGTTTCACTTTTCTGCTGCGAATAAAGGGCTGTCACGGTCAACCTTCCAAAGCGCAGCTTGGCTTTAATCCCAAACAGGCTCTCACTGCCTTTGATCAATGTGCTGTTTAAAGGCAGATCGACATCTCCGGCTTCGATCGATTGGACGATATCATCTTCCTTCCCATCATATTTCAACTTTAATTTATTCTCGAAATCAAAGGTTGCTTCCGTATTGTAGCTGGTCTTGAATTCGATCTTATCTCCGATCTTGGCAATGACGTTCATCTGGATCTTCTCATTAAAATCGAAGTTTGTCTGCCTTCGCAGAGTCGTGTTCAACATCGGATCGTCACGGCGGTTGGAAATGAGCCCAAAGGTAATCTCCGCGGAACCTTGTGGACGAATATCTACGGTATTATTTCCAAAGATGGTTTCAAATACTTTTCCCCCGATATGCAACTTCGGGATGACTCCTGTTTTGTTATCCATGCTTGCTGCTTCTGCCCTTTCCTTCCAATATTTCTGCAACATCTCCTGGTTATCCTCTTCCTGATATTCTTCAAATGTCATGGTTTCGGGGATGCGGTAAGTCCTTCCTCCTATTTTATATACCCTCACATATTGGTGCGTCACCGGGTCATACTCTACCGTGGACTGTACATTTGAGGGATTCTTGAGATACAGGTTACTGGAGTTTGGAGATCCCGGCAAGGTAGATGCATCATTAAAAGGGTACCGAAGATTGATAGTATCTCCTTTTGTCAGACTGTCAGCAGATAATCCGGGAAAAGTAATAGTGTTATCTTTTGTTCCCGGAAAAGAGAATGCGAAAGAATTCCCTGTCAGGAATAAGATCAGGAAGACATACGAGTAACGAAGGATGTAACTTTTAATTCTCACTTAATCCAGAATTCATATTAATTGCTGAGAAAAAGAAATCACCTGACATGCTTTACGTCATAATATCTTTAAAGCATACCTGATCAGTTGTTCCACCGGTAAAGCCGAGCCTTCTTTCTCGATAACTTTAGTCAGCGCTTTCTCGGCCACTATTTTTGAAAAACCGAGAATTATCAATCCTGATAACGCTTCTTCTTTCCTCGTATTGTATTCACCTGGCAATTTTTCACTAGGGATTAAGTCCTTCGAAAGCTTGTCTTTCAGCTCAACAATCAGACGTTGGGCAGTCTTGGATCCAATCCCCTTAATGCTTTGCAATAAAGGTGTATTGCCCTGAACAATGGCCTGGATTATTTCGGAGGGTTGAAGTGAGGACAGGATCATCCGGGCAGTATTAGGCCCGATCCCTGAAACGCTGATGAGATGGCGGAATAATTCTCTTTCATCGGCACCCGCGAATCCAAAAAACAGCATTGCATCCTCTCTTACAACCATATGCACAAAAAGTGAACAGACCTCATTTTCTTTAAGCTGTCCATAGGTATGTAATGAAATATTGAGAAGATAACCAATGCCGCCTGTTTCGATTACGGCATAAGTGGGCGTCTTTTCTGTTAATCGTCCCCTGATGAATTCATACATCTTATAGAGTATTTATTTAAAATCGATCGTAAGGCAAAAGTAAGAATTTCTTATCAGACGAAGTAGTGAAGCAGGGAAGCGGTGATCCGGTTAAATAAAAAAGGAAATTCCAGATCGTAAATTGTCAATAAATTTTGTTCTCCCTGAGGTTTTGCTCCAGTTCCCTGTATGAGACCGGTTTGGCAAGAATCTTTTTTTCACTGTCGAGCAGAAACATTGTCGGAGTTGCGAAGATGTTATATTCATCTGCAGAAACACTATTGAACCCTTTCAACTCGGAACTATTAAACCAATTGAGTTTCTGTTCATGTATGAAACTCGTCCACTCCTTTCGGCTGGTATCCAGAGAAACAGTCATCACCTCCCACCGTTTTGGCTTTTGTTTATCGTAGAGTTCCTTAAGCTGTGGCATCATCTGAACACAATGTCCGCACTCACTCGACCAGAAAACAAGCAATGTATATTCAGATTTGATTTCTGAAAGATGGATCAGTTTCCCTTTAGGATCAGGAACTGCTATATCCGGAGCAACTTTGCCAATGGATATTTTTTTGAAATTTTCCAGTTTCTTTTGCAATTGCGTCTTCCGGGCCTGATCTTCACAGGAAAAAGGATCCTGGAAATTATCGGCGATGTATGTTATCACCGCATCAAAATGATATTTATCAAAGCCCCCGACAAAATAATCCAGAAGAAACTTGTAAATATCTGCATTAACTGAAGCCTTGCTGAGAATAATCGTGATAGCCTTTATGAATTCAGATTCCAGTTGTTTCTGAGTGTACTTGTTGTTGCTGTATAGTGACAGGTAAGAAATTGCCTTGTTTGCCCAGGCATTACTCCGTAGCGAAAGGGTATCTTTAAAATCTATGTCGTCAAGAAAATGTTGCTTGAGGTAAGCAATTCTGTCGTCTTTGGACAACCCGGCAGAAAGATAGGGTGTTTGCTGGATCCGGAAAAGCCGGATTGCATAAGAGCCGGGGTAAAGAACATCAAGAGAATCGAGCGTTTTCTTTTCGGCTTTTTGCAATTGCTCATATTCAGATGCTGTCAGTAAGTAAAATCGATCCTTCTCCGGGTAAAAATCAAGAATCGGAAGCAGCAATTCAAGTTTCGCCTGCAATTTCCTGTCCAACCCCGAAAAATAATAATAGATCTTGTTTTCAACAGAGGAAAGAAACTCTGTACTATCGGACGATAACTCTCGGCAGGAAAATTCAATATTTTCATTGTTTATTACAAAGTCGAGGAAATGATCTTTATCCGTCGAAAGTCTGTATAACCCCGGCTGAGTTGAAGTACCCATAGTATAAATAAAATGTCCTGAGGCATCACATTTCACTGAATCCATACGATTGACTTTCTCACCATAAAAGCCGGAAAGAAAGACCTTTTTTCCTTCGGCATTTTTTATTTC
>CAZUYY010000004.1:0-18634 GCA_964624935.1 uncultured Prolixibacteraceae bacterium | reverse complement strand
AAACAGCCTCAATATGCTTACATGTCCCCAGGTGGTTTGTTTTAAAGTCGAGGCAGGTGCAAAAGTTCATCACCTGATCATTATTGCGGATGGCGACTTTATATGTGTTCTTCGTTTCGGGATTGTAAACAGAATAATCGCTGAATACAGGGTGACCATCGAGTTTTTTAATGCTGAAGATTTTACCCGTAACAAATTGTTTACGCAGGGCAATCTGCCATTCTTCCAGCGAAAGATTGGTTGGTTTCCGGTGATAGGATACAGTTTCAGGATTCTTTTCGTTTTTCTTTTTGACGATAGTCAGTACCTTCTTTTTTTGCATGTTGATCAGAGTATCAGGGTTTATTATAAATAGCGCCGGGTTTTACCATCCCAACCGCTCTCTTTTTTCTTTCTCTTTCGCTATACGTTTTTTCCATTCTTCCCACTTTTTCATTTCTTTTTCATAGGAACGGGCCTTGATCTCCTCCTCAGTTATATCCTGGCTTCCCATAATGTTATTCACAATTATCCACTCCCCATTATGCCAGATTTGCATAGCCTGATTGAGAATATAAGTTCCACGATCAATGCGCCTGAATAGTTTTTTATTGTAAGGGTTTTTACTGTTGATTTCATGTTTAGCAAGCACGGCCAACCAATATTCCCTCCTTTTACGGTAGGCCGGAAGAACAATATCAGGAAAATATTGCAGGTTCTGGATCAGGTCGTCGATTTTTATGCCAAACGATTCATAATAAAGTTTGGTTTGTTGAATATTAGCCTGAATAGTAATAAAGAGATGCACCATCAAAAACTCAATCTTGTGCGGATCAACTTTAATTAAAAAACCTTCAACCTGAATCTTTAGTGAATCCGATAGTAAAAGCGGATAAATCCTGCCCAATTTATTTTTCGCATAATCCGGCAATAGAAATGCCTGCCGTAATGCTATCTGAACGGGGTTTTTATGAAAAGTATCGGTAAGTTCAGGATTGGCTCCATTTTCCAGCAAAGTTGATGTAATTTTCAGAGCTCCGGAAAATACGGCTGCATGCAGCGGCGTGAAATTATGAACATCCCGGAAATCGATGCCATAACGGTTCACCTCCTGAACGATCATTTTAAGATTGTCTTCCTTGTAATATTGATAATATTTGCGGAAAATAGAACCACGCTCATTCTCGTAATTTTCGGCTCGTCTGTATTTTAGTTCGGCGAGTTTTTCCAGGATCAGCAAATGATTATGGATCAATGCAAAATCGAAAAGCAAATCCTTTGCTTTTTTATTAAAATTCGCCGGATCAAGGGCTTCTTTTTTAATGGACAGATAGCGTTCAAAAGTCATTGGTTTCCAGTTTGGTGTGGAGGTGACGAGGATGTTTTTCCTGATTGCCTCGGCCTGTTCAGTCTTTCCCTGCATATCCAGTCGACGGGCCTCCCGTTTCCAGTCATCAGACGAAGAGACCTCCTCCCTGATGATCCTCGCTTTTGAATCCTCTGCAATACCCAATAATCGAATCAATTTATGCCCCCTTGTCTGTTCTACGATATATACATTCTTTACCGCACGGGTTATGGCTACATAGAGCGAGTTAATATAAAACTTGTAAACATCAAGTGATTTATCAGATTTGTCCTTCCCACGGGAATATATCAGACTTTCACCAATTAAAGCTTCAGGGGTCACCCCATCGCACAAATTATTATATTCAGTTGCATTATCTGAAATGAAATTATAGAGGATGATATTTTCATATTCGAGTCCCTTTGATTCCTGAACTGAGAAGAGGAGCGGTGAAGGGAAAAGGGAGCGGGCTTTTGATTTATCTTCATTACGCAATACCAGTACAGCATAGTTGACCGACATACGGGTTTTTTTTGCCAGGTCTGCTACCGTTTTTCCCTTCTCCTCCAAAAAAATCATCTCTCCTTCTGTCTGTGAGATGGTCGTGACGAGATAGTTGCTCTCTTTATCCAGAGATCCAAACCGGGCATTCTTAATTTTCAGCAGACGGTTTGCGAGATCAGAGATTGCAGGACTATTTCGGTAATTAGCATGAAGGATCCTGATCTCGTTTCCCTTTACTTCTTGCTGATAAAACATACTTTTAAGATGTGACCAGGAGAAAAAATTGGGATAGACTACCTGGTTCGCATCACCACACAAGATGAAATTCATAGGCTTTTTCAGAGATTTCAACATCAATAATAACTGGATATTGGTGAAATCCTGTACTTCGTCCACAACAATGTAATCATAAATGGGATGACAATCCTGCAACACGTGATGGGAATAAATATTTATATCATAATGCGAATTTTCATTAAGGAAGAGCAGGTACTTTTCAAAAAGGGTGTAAACCCTTTCACGTTCTTCTGAAAGGAAAATAGATTGTTTTACTCCCAACCCCAGATAATCCTCACGGGTGAGGTGTTTTTTCGAAATATCCATTCCGGTAATAACGCCCCTGAATTCTTCAAATACAGCATGTGCATCTTTTAGGCGGACAGCTTGTCGATAACCTGAAAACCAACCTTCAAAAATTCTAAAGTCCAACTCCTTTCCTTCCGGAATACGGATTGTTTCAATAAATTCTTTATAGGAAAGAAAATCCACTTCCTGATGTTCATTTTCATAATGGTTGGCATAATACCACTGGGATGAATTTTCTGCAAGATAAGCAGAGAGTGTGACATAAAGGATTTGTCCTGGAAGAGTTTTAATCCGTTCGAGGGTCAGGGCAGTTTTACCACTTCCTGCCGATCCGATAATAATTTGTGGCAGTGGAAAGTTAAGGATTTCCTCTTGCTGATCGTCAAATGACAGGATCTTATCGAGCAGGTGAAATTTAGGGATTCTCTTATTGATGTATATCAATGGAATCTGGTCAGGGATACTATCAATCTGACCGCCGGATAACGGAACCAGTTTTGATTCGTTAATTTCCACCCCACGCAGGAACCGTGACTTTTCATAATCGTGATGAAAGAGGATTTCCAGAATAAGCAGAAATGTCCGTCCATCATATTTGCCGAACCTGAAAAGCAGTCGGCTTTCATAATCCAATCGGGCTCTGTAATAAGGTGTCCCGGTCATTTTCTTTACTTCTGCCGCTATAAAATTACCGGCAGCGAGTTCTTCGATCGTTTTATCAAATTGCTTACGGAGCTTTCCGGGGTTTAAGTCGTTAAGAAAAAGTATATCGAACATGGTTTTATTTGACACGCCAAAAGTAAAAAAAATGACATTCCTTCACCATTCATTTAGATTATTAAATATGAACAATTGAAGTCATTGTCAAACAACCATATTCTAATCCGGCTTGTCAATTGACCCTAGTAATTTGTCGAATCAATTTTATTGCTCTACTTGTCCTCTTGTCGGCCTGTTCGCCAGTCCGCCTGTCTGCTTGTCCGCCTGTCCGCTTAATTTCTTACTTTTGCCAAAACCATTTCAATCTCCGGATATGACCAACGGCACCATCTCCTCTTCCGCAAATACGGCTAAATTCAATTACGTCATCTCACTTACAATTATCGGAAGTCTGTATTTTATCTTCGGATTTGTGACCTGGCTGAATGGGATTCTGATCCCTTACCTGAAGATAGCCTGCGAGCTGACCAATTTTCAGGCATTGTTTGTGGCCTTTGCCTTTTATATCTCTTATACTTTGATGGCGCTCCCATCTGCGTGGGTATTGAAAAAGACGGGGTTCAAAAATGGGATGATGGCTGGTTTATGGGTGATGGCAGTGGGTACGCTGATCTTCGTTCCGGCTGCCATGGCAAGGACTTTCGGACTTTTTCTTACAGGGTTGTTCGTCATGGGTACGGGACTGGCTATTCTTCAAACTGCCGTCAATCCATATATCACCATCATCGGGAAACGGGAAACTGCAGCCCGCCGGATCAGCATCATGGGCATCTGCAACAAACTTGCCGGTGCTATTGCCCCTTTGATCCTGGCGTATTTCATTTTACAGGATGGTGATGCTTTTGTGAAGAACCTGAAAACAATGGATGCTCTTGCAAAAACTGTTGCCCTTAATGGTCTCGCACATCGGGTGATTGCCCCATACCTTTTGATGACGGCGGTTTTATTCCTGCTTGGATTGATGATCAGGTTTTCACCGCTTCCAGATATTGAAGCTGAACCCGAAGAAAATCTTGATAATACAACAGCCTCAGACAAAAAAAGCATCTTTGCCTTTCCTCAACTCATTCTTGGAGCAATTGCTTTGTTCTTTTATGTGGGAGCAGAAGTAATGGCGGGAGATACCATTATCCGTTATGGCATTTCAAAAGGAATTACCATTGCCACGGCCAAAGCATTTACTACATACACACTGATTGCCATGGTTCTGGGATACATTCTTGGAATTGCACTCATCCCAAAAATAGTATCCCAGCGGATCGCACTTCTTGTATCTGCAGTCCTTGGAATTTTTCTGACTGCTGCGGTATTAACGGCAAATGGAAATACCAGTGTTTTATTTGTCGCCATCCTGGGTTTTGCCAATGCCATCGTATGGCCTGCTATCTGGCCACTGGCCATCCATGACCTTGGGAAATTCATTAAAACCGGATCTGCAGTACTGATCATGGCCATTGCAGGGGGCGCACTGTTACCTCTCGCCTGGGGATGGTGGTCAGACCATTTTAATTCACAACAGGCCTATTGGATCCTGCTCCCATGTTACCTGGTAATCCTGCTATACGCTTCCTGGTGGTATAAACTGCGGTCATGGAAATAATAACTTATTAAATCAGAAAAATGAATCCCACATTATTGATCCTTGCTGCCGGAATTGGCAGTCGTTATGGCGGCTTGAAACAACTTGATCAGATTGGCCCTTCGGGAGAAGCCATTATCGATTATTCCATTTACGATGCCATCCGGGCAGGTTTTGGAAAGGTTATATTTGTGATCAAGGAAAATATCGCAATAGAATTCAACGAAGTCTTTGACGAGAAGCTCAGGGGTAAGATCAGAGTGGAGTATGTATTTCAGGAGATAAACAAGATCCCTGAAGGAATTGTTTATTCAAAAGATCGTCAGAAGCCATGGGGTACGGGTCATGCAGTATTAGTGGCTATGGATAAAATTCATGAACCCTTTGCGGTGATAAATGCCGATGATTTTTATGGATGCAGTTCATACCAGGCGCTGGCTGGTTTTTATAAGGAATGGACGCCTCATAAAGGAGACACCTATTGCATGATTGGCTATGAACTCGGAAAAACTCTGTCTGAATATGGAAGCGTTTCAAGAGGCATATGTCAGCAAGATTGTAATGATTTCCTTTTGGAGGTCAATGAACGAACCAGAATAGAACGCAATGCCCGCGGGATTGCATACATTGATGAAACCGGAAAATCATTTTACCTGGACGAACAGACTACAGTTTCGATGAACTTTTGGGGATTCACACCTTCCTTTTTTAACCACCTGGAGACAGGATTTCTCGAATTCATTAAAACCAATGCCACTTCTCCCAAAGCGGAATTTTACATTCCTGCCGTGATCAATGATCTGCTGAAACAAAAAAAAGCATCGGTCAGGATTCTGCCATGCAGCGACCAATGGTTTGGAATGACCTATCGTGAAGACCGCGAACTTGTTGTTTCAAAGATCAGGGAACTCGTGAATGCAGGTTTTTATCCTGACAACCTTTGGAAATAATTCCATGAAGGTTCAATAATATGAGGGATCGAAACGTTTATAAAAAAAAGATATACTTTTGTTCAATAATAAAAATCAGGTCATGAGGGTAGTTTATTCAAAAATCTTTTCTTTTTTATTTGGGGGTCTTTTATTTCTGACGGCGTTTCTTTTACTGGAGGCACCTGCACATTCCCAGGTAGTGAATGAAACGACAAAAAAGAAATTCAATATTGGCTTTGGGATGTTTAATGATTTTGTACTGAACGTTCCATCCGGCTTAAAAACCCGCGCCATCGATCAGGGTGTAGACCTTTTTGCTCTGTACAACCTTCCTTTCGGGAAAAGTAATTTCAGTTTTTCTATCGGTCTTGGGATGAGTGCTCACAATATCTACGGTAATTACACTGTAAACAAAGTCGGAGATACTACAAAACTTGAAAAAATCCCTGTTGATGTAAGTTATAAGCGAAGTAAAATGACGGTTGTTTACCTGGAGGTCCCACTGGAATTCAACCTGAAAACCAAAAGTGATGTCAAGATCACTGTGGGTGGAAAGGTAGGATACCTGATTGGCAGCCATGCAAAATACGTGGGAAATGCAATAGATTCAATGTATATGTTTAATCCCGGGTCAAAGATTAAACTTAAGCAACAGGGAATACCTAACCTTCAGCAATTCAGCTATGGTCCTACTGTACGTGTAGGATACAAATGGATCGCTATTAACTGCCAGTATATGCTGTCAACACTCTTCATTAAAGATCATGGACCCGATATGACACTTATATCGGTAGGCTTGGTATTAGTGCCTTATTGATCAGAGGAAAATAAACAGGAGAAACATAACACCTGCTCCCACAAGAAATCCGGAATAAATATCGGATGGCTTGTGGGAGTTTGATTGAATACGGGCAAAGCCTAAAAATCCTCCCAGGATAATTGCAGCCACAATGAACCAGGTCATATCCAGGCCCAGGTCGAGTGATAGTCCCACCAATAATCCCAGCATTCCCCCGATCCCGATCATATGCAGGCTTATTTTCCGGTAAAAGGAAATGATCAGGGCCAGGATGGTAAGAAAAGTCGATCCCAGCATATAATAACTGAAAATGAATGAGATAGGAAAACTTTTCAAAATGTAGTAAGTTAAATAGTAAAAAAGTGCCAGGGTCAGTAACGGATAAATCCTTTCTTCCCTTGATTCAAGGTAAAATGACTTGATCAGTTTCAATTTATATAACAGGAATACAATCAGCAAAGGAAGCAATATAGTTGTAAGAAAAACCAACCCGGAAAGGATCAGTTTTGCCTTGATCGGTATCAATATTGCGAAAAGTACGTTGACGTTCAGGAGGATCATCAACATATAGAAAGGAACAAAAAGGGGATGAAAAATAATAGTCAGCAATTTAGCGAATCTTTCTTCCATGCGTTATAAAGTTTAGGGATCAGAGTTCTTTCCGGAGCCTGGCTACCGGGATGTTGAGATGTTCTCGGTACTTGGCAATGGTCCGTCGCGCAATGTTATATCCTTTTTCTTTGAGGATATCGACCAGGTGATCATCGGTAAAGGGATTGGATTTATCTTCAGCTTCAATACAATCCTGAAGTATTTTTTTTATTTCCCTCGTTGAAACTTCTTCCCCTTTGGTATTTTGCATTGATTCTGAAAAGAAGCTTTTTAAGAGAAACGTACCAAAAGGAGTTTGCACATATTTGCTGTTTGCGACCCGGGAAACGGTAGAAATATCCATATTGATGGTGGTGGCAATGTCTTTCAGGATCATTGGTCTCAACCTTGTTTCATCTCCGGTCATAAAATAATCCTTCTGGTATTCCATGATGGCATTCATGGTAATATAAAGGGTATCCTGACGCTGTTGAATGGCATCGATAAAGTTTCTGGCTGCATCCAGCTTCTGCCGGATAAATGAAGCGGCATCTTTCGATGATTTGCTGGCATTTTTACCACCGGCGGAATATTCACGCAGCATCTCGATATATTGCCGGTTCGGACTTAAATCAGGCATATTCCTCGAATTCAGACTGAGTTCAAGGAACCCATCATGGTTTGCAATGATAAAATCGGGAATGATATAATTTCCCTCACGGGAAATATCACTTATCGAAACGCCGGGTTTAGGGTTCAGCTTTTGGATTTCTGCTATGGCATCCTTCAGATCCTGTTCTGAACACCTGGTTTTCAGCATGATCTTGTCATAATGTTTCTTGCTGAATTCAATGAAATGATCTTTTAAAATGATCTTT
Source organism: uncultured Prolixibacteraceae bacterium (assembly GCA_964624935.1). Classification (GTDB taxonomy): domain Bacteria; phylum Bacteroidota; class Bacteroidia; order Bacteroidales; family FEN-979; genus FEN-979. Next base: position 10,719 of record CAZUYY010000004.1, on the reverse strand, counting down.
GCCAACTCGATTTGTTTTGATCCCTGTGGCAATCGGTCCAACTGAAGTAACAGACATTCCTGCAAGTTGCGTGCAGCAATCCCGGCAGGATCAAATCTCTGGATAATCGTGAGAACTTCCTCTACTTCCTTCTCATTGGCTTCAATGCCGTGGTTAAATGCCAGATCGTCGCACAGAGCAGGGATTTCCCTGAGAAGATATCCCGGTTCGTCAAGATTACCAATAATAGTTGTAGCGATGATGTACTGTTTATCAGTGATGCGATACATACCCAGTTGGCTTAACAGGTAATCCTGGGAACTGACTCCTGAAACAAGTGGGGCTTCCCTGATCTCATCATCAGGGCTTTTGTTATTAGCGTATAGCTTATATTCAGGGATCTCATCTTCGGAAAGATAATCCTCGATAGTGAAATCATCATTTTCATCGCCAGACTCCTCATCCGGCTCACCCTTGAATTCGTCCTCATCCGATTCCAATGAATCAGCAAGGGTTTCTTCCAGAATATCCTTTTCGTCTTCGTCAGGGCTGGATTCTTCAAGGGCAGGATTTTCTTCGATTTCCTGTTTGATCCTCTGCTCAAAGGCCATGATCGGCTCCTGGAGCAAACGCATTACCAGTACCTGCTGAGGTGAGAGTTTCTGAATAAGCCGTTGTTGTAATTTCTGGTTTAACATAGAGAACAAATATAACACTTTATCTGATTTTTGAACATTTAACCCTGAAAACAGAATAAAAAATTTAACTCAAATGAATGTAGTAACCAATTTATCAGACAATTATAAAATAACTGATACCATAAGATCATTTTATCGGGAAGACACTGCTTTCTATCGTAGAATCTTCTGTCCTGGTCTAAAATGGGTGAATACCCTTTTTGATTCGATTATCTTTGCAGGCAAATTGAAGATAAATGCAAAAGCCATCCGGGAATCAATCCAGATTTTTTATGATCGCCATCCATGTTCTGATTTGGTCCGGATTGTTCATGATTCCTTACATTGACGACACCCGGCAACATATCTCTCCGCATTTCATATGGAGAAACACAATGCTATTTTTTCTTCTTGTTACCTTTTTCTATTTCAATACTTATTATCTTTTCAGGAAACATTTTTTACCCGGGAAACTTTTTTACTACCTCCTCACTATCCTGTGTTGTATTGTTTTCATTTCTGTGACCTATTTTCTTTTTACGACTATTATTGATAAATACTTTCCTTCTGAATTCCATCACCCGGATATGTTTCACCGGCTCTTTTTCCCGGTCTTTCCTGCCTTGTTTATATTTGCGATAAGTGCTGCAATAAAGATCACCAACGAATGGTTTAAAGCAGAAAAACAGAAAAAAGAGATGGAAAACGAGAAACTGAACTCTGAGCTTGCTTTCCTGAAATCGCAGGTGAACCCTCATTTTCTTTTTAACATTCTGAACAACATATGTTCGCTTGCCCGAAAAAAATCAGATAACACAGAGGATGCCATCATTCAGCTTTCCCGGATTATGCGATACATGCTCTATGATTCAAAAGATGAGAAAGTAAGTCTTGAGAAGGAAGTGGAATACCTGCAGAACTATATTGACTTACAACGGCTGAGGATTTCAGATTCTGTGGTTATAAGTTTTACGATCGAAGGTGATATAAATGGTAAAATGGTTGAACCCATGCTTCTGATCCCCTTCGTTGAAAATGCCTTCAAACATGGGGTCAGTTATCTGGACGAATCAAATATTGAAATTAATCTGAAAATAGATCAGGACGTTCTTCATTTCCGTGTTGAGAATTACAGGGTAAAAAAGATTGATAACCCGGTTCAGCAGGAATCCGGGATAGGATTGAAAAATGTTCTCCGGCGGCTCGATCTGTTGTATCCCGGATCCCATATTATAAATATCGAAGAAACTGCGACGAAATATATTGTTAACCTTTATATTTCATTATAAATTATGATACGATGTATTGCAATTGATGATGAAAAACTGGCCCTCGACCTGATCGAAGACGACATCCTGAAGGTCCCTTTCCTGCAGCTTGTAAAGAAGTGCAGAAGCGGGATTGAGGCCATTGATGTGCTTCAGACAGAGAAGATCGATCTTCTTTTTCTGGATATCCAGATGCCGGATATTTCAGGGATCCAGTTTCTTAAGAGTCTTCCGCACAAACCTCTGGTTATCTTTACAACTGCCTATGAAAAATATGCCCTTGAGGGGTTTGAGCTGGATGTCGTCGATTATCTTCTGAAACCCTATTCTTTTGAACGGTTTCTTAAAGCAGTGAACAAAGTACAGGAACATCTGTTTATTAAAGATAAAAGTCAGGAACAGCCTTCTGATGAGTTCAGTTTATCAAATCAGTTTATATTCGTGAAATCAGATTATAAATTGGTAAAGATTGAGATCTCTGAAATTCAATATATTGAAAGTCTGAAGGATTACGTAAAGATAGTTGTCGGGGATAAACCTGTTGTGACGTTGTCGAGCATGAAAGCCATAGAAGAAAAGCTGACTGCGCCTGATTTTATCCGTATTCACAGGAGCTTTATTATTAACCTCAGGAAGATACGATACATTCATCGTAATTTTGTAAAGGTAGGGGAGAAAGAAATCCCGATTGGTGACAATTACAAGGATAATTTCCTGCAAATCATAAACCAGAAAAATAAGATCGATTGAAATGCGAAAAAAATCACTTTTAATTTTTATTGGCTGCCTGCTTTTAATTTCTGCAAAGGGTCAGCGCCATTTATGGACTTTCCAGCAATGCCTGGATACGGCACTTCAAAGAAATATTTCCCTGAACGAGAGCCGCGAAAATAACGAACAAAATCTTATCAACCTTAAACAATCTAAAGCAAGCCTCTTTCCTTCTCTTAACGGGACCGGAAGGGACGGCGTGGGCTTTGGCCGGAGTCTCAATCCAACAACGAACCAATATGTTGCAAAAACTACTAATTCCACTTCTTTGGGACTAAGTACTTCTGTTACTTTGTTCAGTGGTTTTCAGCTTGTCAAGACTATTGTCCAGAATAAAATGCTCCTGGATGCCGGGAACACCGATATTGATAATATTAAAAATCAGGTGATTTTGAATTTAACCACAGCCTACCTTCAGGTATTATTGGATTATGAAATGCTGGATGCTGCTAAAAGCCAGGCTGATGCAACTGCTGTGCAGGTGGATCAAACCAGGAAAGAAGTCAAAGTCGGAACCCTGCCGGAAAGTAACCTGTACACTATTCTTTCCCAACAAGCGACAGATAACCTGGCAGTAGTGAATGCTCAGAGTACACTGGACCTGGCTAAAGTGACACTTGAACAAATCATGGAACTTCCTGTTGTTGATAGTTTTGATTTAAAGGTGCCTGACTTTCTTGAACCTGATCTCATGATGAAACAAACAACCCAGGAAATCTATTCAAAAGCATTGAAAGTTCAACCTCAGATAGCCGGAGCTTCATTACGAACAAACAGTGCCTTGCTTGGGATAAAGATCAATGAGGGAGCCATGTACCCAACCTTAAGCCTGACGGGTTCATCAAGTAGCAATTATGCAGTTTCTTCAAGAACAGGAGTTGCCGCCAGTGTCCCTCAAGCCTCTCCGTTCTTTCCCCAATTGTGGCATGATCTAGGAGGATCCATCGGCCTGAGCCTTTCCATCCCTATTTACACTAATCGTACAATAAAAAGTAATATTGAACATGCAAGAGTCAGCCTGCTTCTTGCACAACTGAACGAACAAGACCTTAAATTTCAATTAAGGACGACCATTGAGCAAGCATATACCGACCTGAAAAATTCCATTAAAAAATACGAAGCCACAAAAGATCAAATTGCAGCCGCCGAACTTGCTTATAAAAACATGGAACGAAAATACAAGGTGGGCATGGCGACTGCCATCGATTTTCTGATCGAGAAAAATGCTTTTTACCAGGCACAATCAAATGGTATTCAATCAAAATATGATTATATTTTCAAATCAAAAATACTGGATTTTTATCAGGGAGTACCAATTACATTTTAAACGAATAAATCACACAAAACGATGAAAAAGAAGTATTGGATAACACTCACCGCTGTGGTGATAATTTTAGCAATCGGGGCATGGTTCTGGTTTGGTAAGAAAAGTTCTGCCGCCTTACAGTGGAGAACAGGGAAAGTTGAAAAAGGCGATTTGAAAGTTGTCGTGACTGCTACCGGCACTTTGAGCGCAGATACCACTGTACAGGTAGGAACTCAGGTATCAGGGGTTATTGACAGGATTCTTGTTGATTTCAATTCGGTAGTAAAAAAAGGGCAGATTATTGCTATTTTAGATACAACTTATCTGGCATCCTCAGTGGAAGATGCCCAGGCCGCCATGTACCGTGCTCAGATAGCGGTTGACCTGGCCAAAGTAACTTATGACAGAGATAAAGAACTTTTAAATGAAAAAGTAATTGCCCAATCGGATTTTGACCAGGCGAATGCTGATTATATGACTGCCATGGGTAATGCCCGGTCGGCGCGATCTGCGCTTGACAGAGCAAAGATAAACCTGAAGTATGCCACGATCGTTGCTCCAGTTTCAGGAGTTGTGATCTCCAGGGCAGTTGATCGCGGTCAAACCGTTGCTGCAAGCTTCAGCACTCCTACATTATTCGCCATTGCCAATGACCTTACTAAAATGCAGGTACAGGCAAGCATTGATGAAGCGGATATAGGGAAAATTAAAAATGGACAGGATGTGACTTTCACTGTAGATGCTTATCCGGATCAGACTTTTACAGGAACTGTGACACAGATACGCTTAGAACCAACCATTGTTTCAAATGTTGTTAATTATACGGTGATTATTGAAATCCCTAACCCCGATCTGAAATTAATGCCAGGGATGACTGCCAACATAACAGTCATGATTCAGCAGGCACAAAATGTCACGAAGATTCCAGCAAGTGCCTTGAAATTCTGGCCACCCCAGGATTATCTTGATAAGGCAATAAAAGAATACCCTGATTCAGTACAAAAGTTTCTTCAGAGACTAATCGACTTCCGGAAGCGGATGATAGGACAGAGAGGAACCGGTACTTATGCAAATAGCGGAAATGCCGGTGGGCAGGCAGGAATCGGCGGAACCGGAAGAACTCCAAATCAAAGTGGATTTACCGCTGGTGGAGGACAGGGACAGGGCGGACAGGGTTCTGATGCCAGACGAAGTGGCCGAAGCCGGTTTGGATTGGTCTGGGTAAAAACAGCCGACAATAAACTGATGCCATACAGGGTTACGACAGGATTATCAGATGGCAGCTATACTGCAATAGAAGGTGGTAATCTGAAAGAAAACGATGAGATTGTGATTGGCATTATCAATACCCAGACCAGTACCACATCCACACAAACACAACAAAGTCCTTTCCAGCCGCAAATGCCACGGCCTGGAGCAGCAGGAAGCAGGGGAGGACGGTAACATGAAGGAGGTAATTATCTCAACCCAGCACCTGATCAAGATCTATAAAATGGGTGATCTTGAAGTGCATGCCCTGCGTGGCATCGATATGGATATCCACAAAAGTGATTTCGTAGCTATTATGGGAAAAAGCGGTTCAGGGAAATCGACTTTTATGAATATAATCGGATGTCTTGATGTCCCTACACGGGGAACCTATTTCCTGGACGGAGTGGATGTTGGGAAATTAAACAAGGATCAACTGGCACAGTTGAGAAATAAGAAAATTGGTTTTGTATTCCAGTCATTTAACCTTCTCTCACGTACATCTGCGCTGGAAAATGTTGAACTTCCTCTGATGTACAATAGTAAAATAAGCTCAAATACCATGAGGGAAAAAGCAATCAAAGCCCTTGAATCAGTAGGACTTGCCGATCGTTCACATCACCTTCCGAATCAGCTTTCAGGAGGCGAACAACAGCGGGTGGCAATTGCACGTGCGTTGGTCAATGATCCGGTTGTGATACTCGCAGATGAACCTACGGGAAACCTGGATACAAGGACCAGCGTTGAGGTGATGGATATTTTCCAGCAGTTGAATAAGAAGGGAATCACTGTAGTGATCGTGACACACGAACCCGATATCGCATCATACACCAACAGGAATGTCAGTTTCCGTGACGGCAGGATCATGAAAGATATACAGGTTGAACATCCCCGGAAAGCAAGCGATGAACTTCTTTTAATTCCAGCTATCAGTGAGGAGGAAACGATATGAAGTTAAAAAATCAATTAAAAGCAGCCATACGTTCGCTGTCCAAAAATAAGATGCGAACTTTCCTCACCATGCTGGGGATCATTATAGGCGTGGCATCGGTCATTGCCATGCTGGCCATCGGACAGGGATCGAAACAAAGCATCCAGGCGCAGATTGCAAACCTGGGTACCAACCTTTTGACCGTATTTCCTTCTGCGAGTATGACAGGTGGTGTCAGGCTCGAAGCAGGTACATCAATTAAAATGACAATTGATGATTATAAAGCCGTTGCAGCCCGTTGTCCGGCAGTCATGTATTCAACACCAACCGTCAGGGTTAGTGGCCAGCTTATAGCCGGTTCCCAGAACTGGAGAACTTCTGTTTGGGGTGTTAATCCTGATTATTTTGATATCCGTAACCTTACGATCCAGTCAGGAATTGAATTTACCGCTGCCGATGACCATTCAGCCTCTAAAGTCTGTGTGATTGGTCAAACTGTGGCTACATACCTTTTCGGTGAAGGAATAGATCCTGTCGGCAAACAAGTCCGTATTAATAAAATCCCTTTTTCTATCATAGGGCTGTTGACTGCAAAAGGACAAAATGCTTTTGGACAGGACCAGGATGATATTGTCATTGCACCGTTCACTACCGTGCAGGAACGCATGATGACCGTGACTTATATCCAAAGCATTATGGTTTCGGCGACTACTGAAAAATTGATCCCCGAAGCATCGGATGAGATCACACAGGTATTGAAAGAAAGACACCATCTTGGACCATCGGAAGACCCTGATTTTACTATCCGGTCGCAGGCCGATATTGCCAATGCTGCTTCAGCCACTGCCAGTATTCTCACCATTCTCCTGGCCAGTATTGCAAGTATCTCATTATTGGTAGGGGGAATCGGTATCATGAATATCATGTTGGTTTCAGTTACTGAACGCACCCGCGAGATAGGGATCCGTATGGGAGTTGGCGCCCGTGGTCGTGATGTCCTGCTTCAGTTCCTTATTGAAGCTCTCATGATCAGCCTTATCGGCGGAATTCTTGGTGTCGGTCTTGGGATCCTCACCTCAGAGATCATAGCGAGTATTATGAAATGGCCGGTGACCATAACCCTGGAATCGATCATGCTTTCTTTCCTGTTTTCAACAGCCATTGGGATTTTCTTTGGATGGTATCCGGCAAGAAAAGCAGCAAGTCTGAATCCGATTGACGCTTTGCGTTACGAATAATCTTTTTTATTACCTTTATGGTCAAATTCCATAAAAATGAAAAGGTTCATACTGATCTCCTTCGTGATTGTTTTATCCGTTGGATTTAATTTCTGTTCGAAAGATAGTTCGAACACGACTAATATTGTTGTCTACCAGGTACCTGTAGATATTGCAGCTCGTTATATTACAATGGCTTTTTGCAATGCCTCTGCCGGAATCAACCTCCATATGGAAAACGCAGCCACTTTTACATCCCAGGGGAAAGGCAGCTTCGACTCAACCTTTACTATAAAAAAACTCGACTCGGCTGCAACTGTAAAATACCAGTACCAGGTTGAATATACGTTAGCGCGTCAAACTGCGCCTTCGCAAGTCACATTTGATTATACAGCGGGTGGAAGTTTCTCCTCCAGTGTTCTTCAATCTGAGGATGAGCAGGATGGTACATGGATTTTTACAACCCTTACCCAGTCACAATTGACCATGAACGGATCTGGCACAGACGGCGGAACGCAGAATGATGTAGTGGATAAAGTTCAATTCACCAGCCAATTCATTTATACCTTACAGAATGTCATGGTAGATAAAGCGACTAACATGATTGCTTCCGGCACCGCAACTATCACAATCAACGGCGCTGGCCCTGCTGATGTTCACTTTGCTTACTCCGGTACACTTACCTTTTCCGGTAACCGCCAGGCTGTTTTAGTACTCGGCGGATCCACATATAATTTTAGTTTGCTGACTGGTAATTATACAAAATAAATTTCCTTCCGGGAAATAAACAATAAATCAACATCTTATCAGAAAAGGAAGGTTAAATATTATACTATGAAAGCATTACATTTACTTATCCACAGCATTACAGACGTCGTTCTGACTGGTATTCTTTTCATTCCTGTTTTTCTTCTTGCAGAAGGAAACTGGCCAAAAGAAATTCAAACCACCAAATCGACTGTTATTATTTATCAGCCTGAGCCTGATTCAATGAGAGGAGACCATCTTTATTCAAGAGCTGCGATTTCATTTACCAATGCCAAATTCCCAACGCCTGTTTATGGGGCAATCTGGATGGATTCAAGGTTCAGCACTGACCGGGAGACCGGGACATGTACTATCTTCGATGTAAAGATCCTGAATGTCAGGTTCCCGGGGATCGATACTATTGATCCGGCAAAAGTCCTGAACTTTAAAAATACTCTGTCAGAACAAGCTACAAACTGGAATCTTGAATATTCGCTTGATGAATTGACCTCCTCGCTTACTTCAAATCAGGCAGCCGTTGGTACAATATCAAATTTTAACAATGATCCGCCTGAGATCATCTTCGTTAAACATAAATCGGTATTACTCCTTTTTGATGGTGATCCGGTTTTTAAAGAAACAGGTAGTCCTGGGATCAATCGAGCAATCAATACTCCCTTTTTGGTATTGCAAGACCTTGCAACCAAAACATTTTACCTTAATGGGGGTGATTATTGGTACACCGCAAATGATCCAGTAAGAGCCTTCTGGACGAACATCCCTAATCCTCCGGCCAATATTGCTGCGTATTTTGATGATTTAAAAAAACAGGTCGATTATTCCGGTGGGTCTGGGCAACAGGCAGTGACTACCCAATCGACAGGCAGTACGACTGGTATCCCGGAAATTATTGTCCGTACTAAACCATGCGAACTTATTCAATCCGATGGACAACCTCAATGGGCTCCAATTCAGGGGACTCAGCTTCTATACATGACCAATACTGACGATAATATTTTTATGACTATTGAACAGAATCAATATTTTATCTTGATTTCCGGAAGGTGGTATTGGTCATATGCCCTGACAGGCCCCTGGTCATACATTGGTTCTGATAAACTACCTCCTGATTTTGCCAGGATACCCGTGGGTTCAGCAAAAGATATCGTTCTGGCTAACATTGCCGGCACCGATGCTGCAAAAGATGCTGTTATGGATGCACAGATCCCTCAGACAGCCGCTGTTGACCGGAAAACAGCGCAATGTATTGTAGAGTATGATGGAGATCCGAAATTTGAAAAGATCCAGGGAACAGATATTGCAAGAGCCCTGAATACAAGCAGTACTGTTCTCCTTTACCAGAACACTTTTTATGTTTGCGACAACGCTGTTTGGTTTACCGGTTCCACTCCTAACGGCCCATGGGAAGTCGCAACCTCGGTTCCGGAAGACTTTCAGAACATTCCACCGGATGACCCGGCCTATAATGTAAAGTATGTCTATATTTATGATGTGCAACCTGATGTCGTTTATATAGGGTATACACCGGGATATACCGGCTGTTATATTTATGGATCTACGATAGTTTATGGCACGGGTTGGATTTATTCACCTTTTTATGGTTCATATTATTATCCGCGACCATACACATACGGATTCCATATGCATTACAATCCATGGTATGGTTGGAGCATGGGGTTCTCAATGTCGAGAGGATGGTTCCGTTATAGTTTCGGAGAACGTATGCACAGACACGGAGGTTGGTGGGGACCAACAAACTACCGTCCTTCCTATCATCCGCGATTCGATCACTATTATGGGTCAAGTCGGCCAGTGTATCAGAGAGGAAACACCCCCATTGTTAATAATAACCGTACAAACATATATAATAAAAGAACGGATGGGAGTACAAAACCCGTCAGACAGCCTTTTAATCCAGCCCAGCCTGGTGCAGGTGGGCGTACAACTAATCAGCAACCTCCCAGTGAAAGAACGAAACCAGGTGTAACCAAGGGTTCAAATGAGATTAAACCTGCTGATCGTACCACTGGTACGAAGAACAACATCTTTACTGACAAAAAGGGGAATGTTTACAAAAATAATAATGGAGAATGGCAAAAGAATAATGGTAAGGAATGGAACACAGTTCAGCCAAAGGTACAACAAAGTAACCCTGTAGAACAATCCAAACAGCAGAGCAGGACTGATCAGTCACAACCCCGAGTGCAGCAAGGTAAACCTGCAGAACAACCCAAGAAGCAGGAAAGAGTTTCACCTCCACAGTCTGCAGAACAACCCAAAAGTAGTGGATTTAACCGGCAGGAACTTGACAATCAAAATGCAGCCAGGGAACGGGGCACTCAAAACATGAATAACCGCAGCGCTGTTCAGCAATCCATGCCGGCCAATACAGGTGGCTCACGGGGAACTTCTAATGAAGGCCGGAAACGGTAATTAATAATGTTTGATAACTTATTCATCTCACACATAGGCGATAAATTGGCTAAATCTTATTTTGAAGTGCTGGAGTGAAAAGATAATTTACGATTGGACGATTTTCGATTCCCGATTGAAT
>CAZUYY010000003.1:0-19230 GCA_964624935.1 uncultured Prolixibacteraceae bacterium | reverse complement strand
TCATAAAGTTCATAAAGTTCATAAAGTTTGTAAAGTTTGTAAAGTTTGTAAAGTTATAAAGTAACAGAGTAACAGAGTTACAAAGCGAGATCGTTGCAACTCCCCTCCCTCTTGGGGGAGGGGCCGGGGGTGGGGTTCTTTCTCCCCTCCCTCTTGGGGGAGGGGCCGGGGGTGGGGTTTTGATTATTAAAGAGGGGCCGGGGGTGGAGTTTTGATGATTAAAGTGAAATCAAGTATGACCCATATATCTAATCAAATATGAAATATCAGGCTATTTTCGAGCGGCTGTGGCAGGATTATATCGCACAAAATCCTGCATCAAAAAAAGTCTATGACCAACTGATCAGAGAAGGAGAAAACGTTGTCAATGATCACATTGCCTTTCGCACATTCAATCATCCCCTGATCGGGATTGATGTTCTGGCAAAAGTTTTTACTAAAAGCGGCTATAAATTCAAGCGGGATTACCATTTTGAAAAGAAGAAGCTCTATGCTAAACATTTTGAACATAAAACCGACCCTGATGCGCCCCGGGTATTTATCAGCGAGCTGTCGGTCGATAAATTCAGCGACCACATGAAACATGTTGTAGATGAATGGGTAGGAAATATCCCGATGGAGTTGTTAAAATCGAATGAGCTGATCTATGCCGGTAATGTTACCGGAACTCCCTCTTACAAGACCTATGAAAAGCTCAGGATTGAATCCGAATATGCAGCATGGCTCTATGTGAACGGGTTCCGTGCAAACCATTTTACAGTGAGCGTAAATGCTTTGAAGGAATATGACACCATAGAAAAGGTCAATACATTTTTAAAATCCAATGGATTTCTTTTGAATGATTCTAATGGTGAAGTTCAGGGAACACCGTCTGATCTTTTAGAGCAATCCAGCATAAAAGCAGGGATACTAAGGGTTCCTTTCATGGAAGGGGATTTTGATATTCCCGGTTGCTACTATGAATTTGCACTCCGGTACCCTGAAGCCAATGGAAAGCTATATAGTGGGTTCGTGGCTAAATCGGCCGATAAGATCTTTGAGTCCACCAATTATTATAAGAGATGAAAACCTTCCTCCGTTCTCCTCTCTGGATCCTCCTCCTTACCTTCATCCCCGGATGCGGACCTGGAAATAATAAGATGAATGGCAAGACAAGTAATAATACACCTGTTGAGAAAGGAAAGATCATTCCAAAAGTGACCTGCCAGAAAGATCAGTCCGTAACTTATGCTCTTTATCTTCCAAATGATTATACCACGGCTCATAAATTTCCCGTGATCATCGCATTCGACCCCCATAGTAAGGGGAACCTTCCTTTGGAAAAATACAAAAGCCTCGCAGATAAATATGGCTGTATCCTTATGGGTTCAAACGACTCAAAAAACGGGCAGGATATGAATACCACAGAGGCCATTACCGATGCACTTTTGAGTGAAACTACCGGCAGATACTCTATCGATCAGGAAAGGATATATGTGATGGGGTTTTCGGGAGGAGCCCGTGTTGCCGCTATTCTTGGTTTCTACCAGGGCGGTGTGGCCGGCGTAATAGGTTGTGGAGCAGGTTTACCAGCCATAAATCAGCCGGTAAGATTCAAACCCGATTATATATCAATTGTCGGGAATGCCGATTTTAACATGAATGAACTGATCAATCTTGATAAGCAACTTGACCAGTCAAATTTTACTCATGCTTTGATATTGTTCGATGGAAAACATGATTGGCCACCGGTTGACATCATGGAGAATGCATTTATCTGGAATGAATTTTGCTCGATGCGCAAAGACCTGGTCCAAAAGAATGATTCAATGATCCTCGGTTTTGTTCATTCCATGGAAAAAATTATCAATAATGATAAAGAAACAGGTAATATCCTGGCAGAACATGATCATCTCGTTAACCTGATACGTTTTGTCAATGGACTTTCCCCCGTCGAACATTTACAAAAATCACTTGCTGAAGTCGAAAACTCATCCGCTTTTAAGATGCAGCAAAGACAACTTAATCAGCAGACTGGCAAAGAGATGCAGGAGCAGCAATCCTTAAATGATAATTTCTTTCCAAAAGATATCGGCTGGTGGAAGAAAAAGATCTCGAATTATGAACTCCGGATCAGGCAGGGAAAAGATTCTTCTGATGTCAGGATGTATAAAAGGTTGAAGAGTTACCTGAGCCTTTTATGCTATATGAGCTATACAAGGGTTTTATCGTCGAATGACACGGTAGCTGCAAAACATGCCATGGAAATCTATGAACTCGTTGACCCGGAAAATGCTGCTGCCACCAAAGCAGACAAGGGAAAGTAAATGGAAAGCAAAAAAATACGCAAGTCATTCGAGGCCCTTTACAACACTTTTTCCGGTGATCTCTTTACCAATGATCTATGGCGGATCATGTATGCCACGGATGCTTCTGCTTACCGCGAAATACCCTTGGGAGTTGCTCGTCCCCGTGATATTGATGATCTGAAAAACCTCATCGCCTTTTCCAGAGAACATGCCATACCATTGATCCCCAGAGCCGCAGGAACCTCGCTGGCAGGCCAGGTTGTCGGAAATGGACTGATTGTGGATGTTTCCCGCTATATGACCGAAATCCTTGAGATCAACAAAGAGGATCATTGGATAAGTGTGCAACCGGGTGTGATCCTCGACGAACTGAATAAAGTCCTCGAACCTTATGGGTTATTTTTCGGCCCGGAGACTTCTACTTCCAGCCGTTGTATGATTGGGGGCATGATGGGTAATAACTCTTGCGGGGCCCATTCCATCCTGTATGGAAGTACCCGTGATCATGTGATCTCGGTAAAGGCCCTCCTCTCCGATGGTTCTGAAGCTGAATTCAAAGCTATACCAACGGAAGAATTTTATAAAAAAACAAAAGACGTTACCCTCGAAAGTTCTATCTATCGTACTTTCAGTGAAATATTATCCGACCCCATAAATCAAAAGGAGATCAGGAAAGAATTTCCCAAGCCATCCATCCACCGTAGAAATACAGGATACGCCATCGACAGCCTGCTTGAAACTGATCCTTTTACAGGCAATGGTATTCCTTTCAACCTTTCAAAATTGCTGGCCGGATCGGAAGGAACGCTTGCTTTTACGACCGAGATCAAACTCAACCTGGTTCCACTTCCGCCGAAACAAAAAGCATTGATCTGTGTTCATTGCCACTCAGTCGCAGAGGCGCTGAAAGGTAACCTGGTTGCCCTGAAATTCAATCCCGGAGCGGTCGAGCTGATGGATAAAGCGATCATGGATTGCACTAAAGATAATATCACGCAGCGCAAAAACCGGTTCTTTATTGAAGGGGACCCTGGCGCAATCCTGATTATTGAGTTTGCACGCGAAACGAAAGAGGAGATCATTAAAATTGCCCATGATCTTGAAGTTGAAATGCGAAGTTCCGGTTATGGATACCATTTTCCTGTGATTTTCCCTCCCGATTTGAAGAAAGTCTGGGATTTGCGGAAAGCCGGATTAGGAGTGCTATCTAATTACCCCGGTGACCGGAAACCGGTTCCGGTAACAGAAGATACGGCTGTTAGCCCGGAAGATCTTCCCTCCTACATCAATGAATTCAGCGATCTGCTTGAACAGCATCACTTGGAATGTGTTTACTATGCCCATGTCGGATCGGGGGAATTGCACCTGCGGCCTGTATTAAACCTGAAAGATCCAAAGGATGTGGAGTTGTTTCACATGGTGGCGCTTGAAACAGCAAAACTGGTAAAGAAATATCATGGTTCCCTGAGTGGCGAGCATGGAGATGGCCGGCTACGTGGAGAATTCATCCCACTGATGATCGGTGAGCACAATTATAGACTGATCAAAAAAATAAAGCAGGCTTTTGATCCTGACGGAATAATGAATCCAAACAAGATCGTAGATACACCAAGAATGAATTCCAGCCTGCGGTTTGAGCCGGGACAACAAGTCAGGGAAATACAAACAATTTTTGATTTCTCATCCAGCCATGGAATCCTCAGGGCAGCCGAACAATGCAATGGATCAGGCGATTGCAGGAATACTTTTCTTACGGGAGAAGGTATGTGTCCCTCCTACCAGGTTTTGAATGACGAGAATGCAACCACCCGGGCCAGGGCTAATATTTTAAGGGAATGTCTGACACGATCGCCAAAGACCAACCCATTCGATCACAAGGAGATCTACGAGGTAATGGATTTGTGTCTTTCCTGCAAAGCATGCAAATCAGAATGCCCTTCGAATGTGGATATTGCAAAACTGAAGGCTGAATTCCTTCAACATTATTACGATGCCAACGGCTTTCCTCTCCGGTCATGGATGATAGCCAACATAACTTTGATCAACCGTTTAGGAAGCTTCTATCCGGAAATCTTCAACTTTTTCCTCAAGAATTCATTGTTCTCAGGTATCATGAAACAGGTTTTGGGATTTACCCCGAAACGGAATATTCCTGTATTATACAAAACCACATTGTTGGTATGGTTGAAAAATTATTCACAGACCGTCGAAAGGAAAAAAGGCAAGGTCTTTCTTTTTGCCGATGAATTCAGTAATTTTAATGATGTTGAAATAGGAATCAAAGCCGT
Source organism: uncultured Prolixibacteraceae bacterium (assembly GCA_964624935.1). Classification (GTDB taxonomy): domain Bacteria; phylum Bacteroidota; class Bacteroidia; order Bacteroidales; family FEN-979; genus FEN-979. The sequence goes on along the minus strand of CAZUYY010000003.1, from coordinate 14,654 downwards.
TAAACTTTTGAATAAAGCAGGTTATGAAGTCCAGATCCCTGATGTCGCCGAAAGTGGCAGGACTTTTCTCTCAAAAGGTATGATCCGTAAGGCAAAAAAAATCGCCAATCAAAATATTGCCTTGTTAAAGAACATGATCACAGATCAGACTCCCTTGATCGGCATAGAACCTTCAGCAATATTGACGTTCCGGGATGAGTACCCTGAACTGGTTGATTCTGAATTGAAAAAAGATGCCTTGAATCTGGCAAAAAATGCATTGCTGTTTGATGAATACTTTATCAACATTCCAAGCCAGGCTGATGAATCATTAAGCGCCTTGTTCACTAAGAAAAGTCAGACTATAAAACTTCACGGTCATTGCCAGCAGAAAGCTTTGGCATCCATCGACACAACAATAAAAATGCTATGTATCCCTGAAAATTTCAAGGTCGATCTGATCAAATCAGGTTGTTGCGGAATGGCCGGGTCCTTCGGATATGAAAAGGAACATTATGAATTATCAATGAAGGCCGGTGAACTCGGTCTGTTCCCTGAGGTGAGGAAAACTGCTGAAGATACAATCATTGCCGCACCAGGCACCTCCTGCCGCCATCAGATCAAAGACGGGACTGGCCGCACAGCTTTGCATCCAATCGAAGTGCTTTACAATGCTTTGCTTTAAGTGATGACCGATTCATCTTCAAATATTAATCGTCATTCCATCACCAGCAATAATGGTATTTGGGAAGACCGATACAGCCTCTTCCAGTAAGGGCTGAAGATCATCATAACGTGCAGAGAAATGGCCAATCAGCAGTTTCTTCACATTAGCTTTTTTGGCAAGGGTGGCTGCTTCGATGGTGGTTGAATGTTGTTTTTCCTTGGCACTCACAGCCAAGTTATTCATAAATGTAGCTTCATGATACAGGAGGTCAGCCCCTTGAACAAAGGGAATGATCTTTTCGTCATATGCTGTATCTGAGCAGTATGCATACGATCGTGGCGAAGGTGGATCGAGAGTTATCTCTTCATTTTTATAGAACCTGCCCTTCTCGTCAATATAATCCTCTCCTTTTTTCAGGTTTTGAATTTCCGCAAACGGAATCTTTAGCTCTGCCAATATGACTTTCCTGATCTTGCGCTCTTGTTTCTTCTCACGGTAGATAAATCCGCAGGTCGGAACACTGTGTTCAAGCGGGAACGAAAAAACGGAGACTTTGTCATTCTCGAAAATCAATTCATATCCTGAAAAAGAAAGTGGATGAAAGAACAAGGGATAGATCAGCGTGGTTTTAGATGCCAACAATTGAAGATCAAGGATCTCCTTCAGTAAAGGAGGCCCGTAAACATGCATTTCTTCTTTTCTGCCTAACAGGTGCAAGGAGTTCAGCAAACCAATAAGTCCGAAGAAATGATCCCCGTGAAGATGGCTGATAAAGATCCGTTCTATCCGTTGAAAATGCACATGAAATTTACGGATCTGAAGTTGGGTTCCTTCTGCACAATCAATCAAAAACAAGCGCTCATTTACATTGAGTAAATGAGCGCTGGGATTTCTTGTCAGCGTTGGAATTGCAGAATTGCTTCCAAGAATTGTCAAAGAGAAGGTCATTGCTGACTACTCTTGATTGGGTTCTTCAGCTTTAGGCTCTTCAGCATTAAACTCCTCAGTTTTTAGGTCTTCGGCCTTGAACTCTTCAGCTTTGGATTCCTCAGCTTTAGGTTCTTCAGCCTTGGGTTCTTCAGCCTTAGGTTCTTCTGTTTTAGGTTTTTCGGCTTTAGGCTCTTTTGTCTTACGTTCCACTGCTTTTGCGGCTACTTTCCTGGCCTGTTTTTCTTCCTCTTCAGCTTTTACCATATCCGACTTCAGATGAGCCAGTGATTCAATGTCACCAAGAGTGGTTTTTTCCAGGTTATCCTTAAGTTTCTTGACGGTTTTCTTAGGTAATTCCTTTGTTTTTCTCTTTTCGTCTGATTCACCTCTTTTTTCAACGGCAGCAGCATCCTGATAAACTTTTGTGTGGGAAAGGATGATCTTCTTGTTATCCTTGGAGAATTCAATCACTTTAAAATCGAGAACATCTTCTTCTTTGGCGTGACTTCCATCTTCCCTTGTCAGGTGGCGTAACGGTGCAAAACCCTCAACGCCATATGGAAGTGCTACGATTGCGCCCTTATCGTTCATATTAACGATGGTACCGCTATGCACCGATCCGACAGAGAACACCGTTTCGAAAACATCCCATGGATTCTCTTCAAGCTGCTTGTGACCGAGGCTCAACCTGCGGTTATCAACATCAATATCGAGAACCATCACATCGATCTTCTCGCCAGTCTTTGTGAATTCAGCCGGGTGTTTTATTTTCTTCGACCAGGACAGGTCAGAAATGTGGATCAGCCCGTCAACGCCTTCTTCCAGTTCAACGAAAATACCAAAGTTGGTAAAGTTGCGGACGGTAGCCGAATGCTTCGATTTCAGCGGATATTTTTCCTTTATGTTAGCCCATGGGTCGGGGATCAGTTGTTTAATACCCATCGACATCTTCCGCTCTTCACGGTCAAGTGTCAGGATAACTGCTTCAACTTCCTGGCCGACCTTGAGGAAATCCTGGGCAGTTCGCAGATGCTGCGACCAGGACATTTCAGAAACGTGGATCAAACCTTCAACACCCGGAGCGATCTCTACGAATGCGCCATAATCGGCAATAACGACGACTTTACCCTTGATCTTGTCGCCAATTTTCATGTTCGGATCGAGTGAATCCCATGGATGAGGAGTAAGTTGTTTCAGGCCGAGGGCAATACGTTTTTTATTTTCATCAAAATCAAGAATGACAACCTTGATCTTCTGATCCAGTTTGACAATTTCTTCCGGATGGCTGATACGTCCCCAACTCAGGTCGGTAATATGAACAAGACCATCAACACCGCCGAGATCGATAAATACGCCATAGGATGTAATATTTTTAACAGTCCCTTCAAGGATCTGTCCTTTTTCAAGTTTCTTTATGATTTCAGCTTTTTGAGCTTCAAGTTCATCTTCGATCAGTGCCTTGTGTGAAACCACTACATTCTTATATTCATGATTGATTTTCACAACTTTGAATTCCATCACTTTGTCAACGAAAATATCGTAATCACGGATGGGTTTCACATCAATCTGTGAGCCGGGAAGGAAGGCTTCAATCCCAAAGATGTCGACGATCAAACCACCCTTGGTGCGTGATTTCACATAACCTTTGATAATCTCCTGTGTTTCATAGGCAGAATTGATCCGTTCCCAGGATTTCAGAATCCGTGCTTTCTTGTGCGAGAGTAAAAGTTGTCCGCTGGGGTCTTCCTGGTTCTCAACATACACTTCCACCTTATCTCCTACTTTCAGATCAGGATTGTAGCGGAATTCATTTAAGGGAAGAACACCATCCGATTTAAAGCCTATGTTGATGACGACTTCTCTGTTATTCATGGCTACGATGGTTCCATCAATGACTTCATGCTCTGTGATCGAGCTCAGGGTTCTGTCATATTCTTTTTCAAGCCGTTCCTTCTCTTTGGCATCATAGATCTCATGTTTTTTACCTATAGAATCCCAGTCAAAATCCTTCATGGATTCGTAACCTGATACGGGAAGCGCAACCTTAACGGGTTTTACGGGTTCTTCTTCTACCGGCGTTTCAGGTTCTTCTGCAACAGTCTTGTCAGGTTCTTCTGCAACAGTCTTGTCAGGCTCTTCTGCAATCTCTTTTGCGGATTCTTCTGTAATGGGTTTTGCTAATTCTTCTTCAACTAGAGCTTCTTTTGTTTCTTCAACAACTTCCCCGGGAACTTCTATTTTCAATTCTTCCGGTTGATTTTGTTCCAGTTCGTTGTTAACATCTGATTCTTCGGTCATTTAATTTTGCTTTGTGGCAGTGCAGGTGCAGCCGCCGGGTTAATACTATGTTAATTGCTGTTCTCATCCTAAAAGTCACTCTATCAATATGATCTCGGACCCTTTTTGACCGGATGAAAATTGGGGTGCAAATGTAGAAAGAAAATTTATAAAAACCAATAGGAAAGGTATACAGGAAAAAGGCATGAGCAGAATTTCCTTACCTTTGCATTACGAAAAAAGAAAAGTATGCCATTACATTGTGGAATAATAGGGCTTGCAAATTCGGGAAAAACGACCTTGTTCAACTGCATCTCGAATACCCGTGGAGATGTTCATAAGGCCTCTTTTGCAGGATCAAAATCGAACCTTGGGATCATGAATGTTCCTGATCATCGCTTATATGAGATCGACAAACTGATCCATTCTGCGAAAATTGTCCCTACTACCATAGAAATGGTTGATATTCCAGGCCTTTCGAAAGGAGGAAGCCAGAATGATGGCAATAAGTTCCTTGCCGATATCCGTAATGTAGATGCTTTGATCCATGTACTTCGTTGTTTTGATGATCCCATGATGCCTCACATTGAAGGATCAGTTGATCCGGTGAGGGATAAAGAAATTGTTGACTTTGAGCTTCAGGTACGTGATCTTGAATCGATTGAAAAAAAGATCAGTAAGGTTGAGAAGCTGATTAAAGCAGGGGATAAAGATGCCCGCCATTCTTTGGATGTCCTGAATATTTACAAAAAACACCTCGAATCATTACAATCGGCCAGATCAGCGCCTGTTCATAAAGATGATAAAAGACATATCGAAGATCTGTTCCTTTTATCGGATAAACCCGTAATGTATGTATGTAATGTGGATGACCGCTCTGCCACTTCCGGGAACGAATACTCAACCAGATTCCTGGAATCTGTAAAAAATGAAAATGCAGAGGTTCTGATTGTTGCCGGCAAGCTGGAATCTGAAATTGCCGAACTGGAAACTGCAGAGGACCGGGAGATCTTTCTTGCCGATGCCGGTTTGAGTGAACCTGGCGTGAACCGGTTGGTGCGTTCGGCGTTTCACCTGCTCGATCTGCAAAACTTCTTTACTGCAGGACCAAAGGAAGTCAGGGCCTGGACCATAAAAAAAGGCATGACGGCACCACAGGCTGCGGGAGTGATCCATAGTGATCTCGAGAGGGGCTTCATCCGTGCAGAGGTCATGAAGTATGATGATTTTATCCGGCTGAAAACAGAACATGCCTGCCGCGAAGCCGGGAAACTCTTCATCGAAGGAAAAAACTATATTGTAGAGGATGGAGACATAATGCACGTAAGATTTAACGTTTAACCAATCATTCTCCCTCCCTCTTGGGGGAGGGGGCTAGGGGGTGGGGTTCTTTGCGGTATAAAAAAGACTTTACAGAGTGGGATCAATAGAGGAAATATTAAATAAAGAAACATTCTCAAAAGAGGAACTGGTAAGGCTTTTGAGCGCTGATGAAGAGGAGAGCAGGGTGATTTATGAACGGTCGAAAGCAGTTAAGGCTAAGTATGTCGGCAGGAAGGTTTATTTCAGGGGATTGATAGAGTATTCAAATTATTGTTCGAAGAACTGTTTCTACTGTGGGATCCGTGCCGGGAACAGCCGCTACAAGCGTTACCAGATGCCGGATGAGGAAGTACTTGAGGCCGCTAAATATGCTTATGATAATAAATTTGCTTCCCTCGTCATCCAATCGGGAGAACGAAATGACCGGAAGTTTATCGATACGATCGGGAGGCTGTTGAAAGAGATCCATAGCATGACTGAAGGAAATATGCATGTTACCCTTTCACTAGGCGAGCAGACGGAAGAAACATACCAAAGATGGTTTGATTCCGGCGCTCACAGGTATCTTCTCAGGATAGAGGTCTCAAATCCCGGACTTTATTGTAAACTTCATCCCAACGATAAGCATCATGATTACTATGAACGGCTTGAAGCATTAAAGCGACTCAGGAAAACAGGTTATCAGGTCGGTACCGGTGTGATGATCGGACTGCCCTTTCAAACGCTATCCGACCTTGCAGATGACCTGATCTTCTTCCGCGACTTCGATATCGATATGGCCGGAATGGGACCCTACATTGAACATGAGGATACCCCACTCTACCAGTACCGGAATGAACTACTCCCCCTGCGCGAACGTTTTCTACTTTCCCTTAAAATGGTCGCCCTTCTGAGGCTCATGATGAAAAATATCAATATTGCCGCCACGACTGCCATGCAGACAATTGATCCGCAGGGTCGTGAAAAAGCACTGTTGGTCGGTGCGAATGTGATCATGCCTAATCTGACTCCCGTAAAATATCGTCAAAGTTACCTTCTCTACCAGAACAAGCCCTGTCTGGATGAAGAAGCAGAAGAATGCATGAGCTGCCTGGAAGCCAGGATAGCCCTGGCCGGCGACGAAGTCGGCTACGGCGAATGGGGTGACTCGAAACATTTCAAGGAAAGAAGTTTATAAAGTTCATAAAGTTTAGAAAGTTTATAAAATTTATAACATTCATAGAAGGCCGGAGCAATTCATAAATTGCCGACTGTTGGCTCTTTTAACCCTTCAATAATCGTAATTCGTAAATATTTTGTCGCTTCAGGGGGTGGGGTCTTCTACCTTATCAATGTAACCGTCCCTATTGTTTTTCCTTCACCTTTTCCAACATTTGATCCCTCCCAGGTGGTTCCATCAATAAAGACGGCGCTGATCTTCCATACATAGGTTCCTGACTGATAAATTGCCCCGTTTTGTTTGCGTCCGTTCCAGCCTTCAACCGGCCGGCCATTACTGTCAAGGAGTGAAGATTCCCAAAGCAGCTGTCCCCAGGGGTCAAATACTTCGACCTTGTATTCTTTCAGGTCTACACCCACTGGTTTGAATACGTTGACGCCCTGAATGTTGCTTTCAGGTACAAAGGCATTCGGGACATATAATCCTTTGAAAAGAACTTCATATTTCAGGAATGTGGAATCAACACAACCAAAATTATTGGCGGCTACGAGAGTGATCAGGTATGATCCATCATTCGTATAAGTTACAATAGGGCTCTCTTCAGTTGAACTTGACCCATTCCCAAAGTCCCAGTAATAGTTGTCGGCTCCTTCAGATTTATTCTGAAGCTGGATCTTACCTGTCATGCCAGAGACATTATCAATTACGAGGAACGCACTTAAAGGAGAAATGTGGACAGTGATCAGAGAATCGACCGTATCATCACATCCGTGATAATCACTTACAATCAATTTCACATTATAGTTTCCATCTTTCTTGTAAATGTAGGACGGGTTTTCCAGCATAGATGTGTCTCTTTTAATATCTGGCACGCCAAAGTCCCAATGCCACTTTTCAATGGAGGTATCAATCACGATTGACCGGTCAAAGAAATAGGTCGGATTATTACTGCATGCCAGGGTATTGTCAAACTTAGCATCGGGGATTGTATATACTCTGGCCTGCTTCGATAAGGAATCCTTACACCCGTTTTTATTAATAACCATAAGACTGACGTCATAGGTTCCTGCCCTGACATACTTGTGGGAAGCATTGGGTAAACCCGAGGAATTATTGTTCCCTGATGAAGGATCACCAAAAACCCATTTCCGGGTGGTGATATCCACTCCATAGGTATTCGTCTGATCCCTGAATAATGTGATCTTGTCAAGACAAACCGGGTCTGTAGAAAATTGAGCTTCCGGAGCCTGGTCGATAGTCACCAGACTTGTTGCCGTATCCGTAAATGTTTGTCCTGACACTACTGTGCTGATTATCAGCCGGACATTATAGATCCCCGGACTTATAAAGCTGTGTTTGATCTTCACAGAGGACTTTGTGTACACTGTGTCAGTACCATCACCAAAGATCCAATGCCACCCAGCGATCTGGTTAACAGGCTGGGAATTGTCAGTGAATGTGACCAATGCGTTGGTGCATGCCCCTGTCGCATTTTGGGTAAAGTTTGCAGAAATGCAGAAAGATTTGGTTACAGGATGTGAAACCGTATCATCGCACCCGAGGCTATTGGTTACTTTCAGAAGTACTCCGTAAGTCCCGGGCAGAGCATAGACATGAGTGGTACTCCCTGGGCCCGGGGCCAGTATGACCTTATCAGGAGATCCATCTCCAAAATTCCAGGTCCAGCTTGAAATACCCCCACTACCAGGCGTCGAAAGATCGGTGAACACCATCAGTGTGTCACATACCGGAGAGATATAGGAATAGTTTGGTTTCGGCAATGTACGAACTACAGTGGTCTTATAAACACTGTCGGTACAATTGTCTGAATCCCATGCCTTCAGCATCACTATGAAGGAACCTGCAGAAGAGAAGGTATGCTTCGGATTACGCAGCGTGGAGAAATTGTCAACCCCTGTGTTAGGATCCCCAAAATTCCATTGGAGTGAATATAATGAATCACCCGGTGTTTTATTCTGGGCATGGAAGTGGGTCGGATTTCCATAACAGGCAGTATCTTGACTGAAAGTAAAGGAGAATACCGGTTTCACGAAAACACTATCCCTGGTGGTATCCTTACATCCCCGGGTATCCGTTACAATCAATGTCACAAGATAGGTGGTGTCAGTGACCGGGAAAATAAAGGTCGGGTCAGGCAATGTGGAAGATGAACCGGGTTCAAAGATCCAGAGACGTTCTGTAATGTCAGTTCCCACTCCATGGGATTGATCAGTGAACATAACTTGTCCGGCAGGACAGAAGAAACTGTTGTATGTGAATGCTGCAACCGGTAGTGGATATGAAGGAACCGGAATGGTGATTGAATCTGCACAGCCGCTTAAATTGGTCACTCTTAATTTAACATTATAGGTTCCTGAATTGGTATATGTATACACCGGATTTTGGAGGTTCGACGTACCTACCCCATCCCCGAAGTCCCAGAACCAGGATACCAGCTGGCTGTTAGGAGCGATTGACTGATCCGTGAATTGCGTCGGTATCTTTGCACAGGCTGAGGAGAACGTGAACATAGCAATTGGAGTCGGGGGTATAGGCAACAGTATAAGTGTATCCTTTTCACAGAGGTTAGTGTTAATAACCGTTAATGTGACAATGTAATTACCTGCAGATGAATAGACATGTGAAGGATTTTGCAGTGAGGATGTATTATTAGTTCCTGAAGACGGGTCACCAAAATTCCAATGCCAGGTCAAAATACCGGATGCATTTGCAATCGAGTGATCGATAAATTGAGTAGCAGAATGTGCACAAGCCGTGTCTGACGAGAATTGAGCAACCGGTTTCGCATAGATTGAAACAGGCCTGGTTATGGAATCGACACACCCGGATGCACTGGTCACGTGAAGCGAAACATTGTGGATTCCGCTGGCAGTAAAGTTATGAACCGGATTCTGTAATGTCGAAATGTTCGCAATCCCTGAACCGGGATCATCGAATTTCCACAGCCATTGAGTGACTGGAGGTCCTCCATTATCCTGAGTCATATCGGTAAACTGTACCGGGCTGAATTCACACCGCATAGATGAATATGCAAAGTTTGCCGTTGGGGCAGGCTGCACTGTTACAGGGTTCGTAGCAGTGCCAACACAACTGTTCGTAGTTGTAACAGTCAGCGTTACATTATAAGTCCCACTGGCCGTATAAAGGTGACTAATATCCGGTGATGCCGGACTGATAATCGTCGTTACAACCCCATCCCCGAAATTCCATGTCCAGGAGTGGATTGATCCGTATATTGCTGATGAATTGTCTGTAAACTGTACAGTTGCGCCGAGGCATGTTGGTCCGCTCGTACTGAATGCAACGACCGGCCTGGGCAGAACAAGAACCGGCTTTGTAATTGTATTGCTGCATCCGGCCTGTATTGTCACAGTAAGACTAACCTGGAAAGTGCCGGCAGCCTGGTATGAATGAACAGGATCTTTGAGATTGGAAGTTGTTCCATCGCCAAAGTTCCAGAGATACTGGGTAATTTGTCCACTTGGTGTTGAAGACTGATCGGTAAAGGTGGTCGCTGAGCCGAGGCAGGCTGTGTCTGCAACAAAATCTGCTACCGGTGATGCGGAGACTGTTATCGTATGAATGGCAGTATCCGGACAATTTGAGGAGTTGTAAACGATCTCTGTGACCGTATAGGTGCCCGCGGCATTGAAAGTATGACTGGGGTTCTGCAAAGCAGATTGATTATTTAGACCCGATGAGGGATCACCGAAATTCCAGTACCATTGTATGATATTCCCTCCGCCATTTGTTTGGGAATTATCCGTGAAATGTACCGGTTGCAATACGCAGTTGCCGGCCGGATAAGTGAATCCTGCTAAAGGCGAAGCAATGATATTTACCGTATGTTCGATGAAGCTTGAGCAACCATCAGAAGTTGTTACCGTCAGTACGACGGTATATGAACTTGCCATTCCTGCAAATATATGTGTGACATTGGGATTGGCAGGAGGTACTATTGTTACAGGAGGAGTACCATCACCAAAATTCCAAACCCATTGTACGATCGAACTCATGTACCCCGGAACAACAGTGGATTGATCCGTAAACTGTACCGGAGATCCATGACAGTTCATCGTGCTGAAGCTAAATTCAGCCGACGGCAACGGACGGACCATTACCTGTTTCGTCGTATCTTGTGTACATCCATTGCTGTTGGTGACGGTCAGCTTCACATTCATTATACCATAAGAGGCATAGGTATGGGATGGATTCTGCAAGCCCGAAAGTGGCGAGCCATCGCCGAAATCCCATGAATAAGTTATTATATTCCCTCCATCGGGAATTGAAATATCGGTGAATTGTGTCGGATGATTCAGACATACTGTATCAGCTATGAAATTGGCCACCGGTGCCGGACTGATCCTGACTGTTTTATAAACAGTATCAGAACAATTGCTGGTATTAAATATGATCAGTGTTACATTGTAACTGCCTGTATCTGTGAAAAGATGGACAGGGTTCTGGAGTGTTGAATTGTCGTTTGATCCCGAAGCCGGATCTCCAAAGTTCCACTTCCAGGAAATAATCGTCCCGCCTCCATTGGTCTGCGAAAGGTCTATGAACGGAACAGAGCGTTCAGTGCAGTTGAGTGACGGGTATCCAAAATTAGCAACCGGTGAAGGAATGCTGTTTACAGTGTGTTCTGTATAGTTGATGCAGCCATCGGAAGTGGTTACAGTCAACCTGACTACATGGGAGAGCGCCGGGCCGTTGAATGTATGCGATACATCCGGATTGGCCGGGGCAAGGATGGTCACCGAGGTTCCATCGCCAAAATCCCAGACCCACTTCACAATACTTCCAAAGTACCCTGGTGGTGTGGTCGAAAGATTGGTATATTGAACCACAGCACCAAAGCAACTTGGGCTGGTGTAAACGAATGCTGCAACAGGTAATGGATTGACAAGAACAGGTTTGATAGTATCCGTCTGACATCCGTTGGAATTAACGACAGCAAGAGTAACATTAAAGGTACCGCTGAGGGCATAGGTATGGCTCGGGTTCTGCTGATGCGAATCGGCTGATCCGTCACCGAAATCCCATGTATAATTTATAATAACTCCTCCATTGGGGATTGAAAGGTTAGTAAACTGCGTATTGTTATTCAGACATGCAGTATCGGTATGGAAATTTGCAAGAGGCAGGCTATTGATATTGACCACTTTGATTATGGTATCGCTGCAACCGCTGAAATTTGTCACAATGAGCGAAACATTATAGCTTCCTGAGTTCTGATAAGTATGAACAGGATTCTGCAGCGTGGAAGTATTACTTATTCCTGAACCCGGATCACCGAATTGCCAGCTCCATTGAGCGATACTTCCACCTCCATTGGTAGTGGAGAGGTCTGTGAACTGTACCGGCTGGTCTTTGCAATGGATGGTTGAGAAATTGAAATCAGCTATTGGAGAAGGAGTGCTCTCCACAACATGTTCAATAAATTGTGAACAGCTATCGCTGGTCCATACGGTCAGACGGACAGTATGCGACATGGCCTGGCCAACGAAAGTATGAGTGACATTGGGCGAAGCAGGTAACACAACAAGTTGTGATGTCCCGTCTCCGAAATCCCATAACCATTTGGCAGGGTAACCCGTATATCCTGAAGGTACAGTAGAGTTATCCGTGTATTGTACCGGATTGCCAAAGCAAGCCGGACTCGACCAACTGAACTGGGCAATTGGTAATGGATTCACTCTTATACCATGGGAAACAGAATTTATACATCCATGGTGATCAGTCACCGTGAGTGTCGTAAGATAGATTCCAGTAGAGGTATATGTATGGGTTACAGTTACAGGTGAGGTAACAGGTTGTGACCCATCCCCGAAATTCCACAACCAACTGACGATGGAATCGACATGAGTGATCACCGTGTCGGCTGCAAAATGAACGACCTCGCCATTGCAGGCAGAATCATGAGTAAAGTCTACAGGTGGTTTAGACAGAATATGAACGGGCTGGATAACCGTATCCCGGCAACCATTAAAGTTCTGAATGATGAGAGTAACATTGAAAAGGTTATTACCTGTTGTAAAGGTATGTACCGGGTTCTGTAGGCTTGAAGTATTGTCTATGCCAGATGTCGGGTCACCAAAATTCCAATTCCAAGTGATGATAGCTCCCCCTCCATTTTGAGTAGAAGCATCTGTGAACTGAACCGGTTGATTTTCGCAGCTCATAGTATAAGTGAACGAAGCAGTCGGATCAGGGTTGACTACCTGTGCATTTGTGTAAGTAGCTGATACACCAAGATTATCACGGATAGTAAGTGAAACCTGGTAGGTCCCTATAGTTGTATAAAGGTGACAAACATCAGGATTGTTCGGGAAGTGAATAGTGTCTGCCGGGGTTCCATCACCAAAATTCCATATCCAGGTCTGAATGTACTCTCCTGGTGGCGATGGCACTGTGGAAAGATCCTGGAAACACATTGGGCTGCCGAGACAAACAGGGGAAGTGCTCGAGTAGAATGCAATCGGAAGTGGCGGTACGTAGATCGTATGCATAACAGAGTTCTGACAACCATTCGTGTCAGTCACCGTAAGGATGCAGTTGAATGTAGTTGATCCCGGATAATAATGTATAGGGTTATGTCCGTATCCAAAGGTGCCGTCTCCGAAATTCCAGACGACCATATATCCAATAGCTCCGAGATTGGTAACAGAAGAATCAATGTGGAATTGGACTTCATTGTTCTGTGGACCGTTTTGCCATGTATATTCGACACGCGGTTTCGGATGAACAATAACTTTTATGGTACTGGAAAGGATTCCCGTGGGAGCTGAACAAAACGCATCGTTTAAAGAAAGTAATGCATAGGTCACTGTAGAATCCGGGAAAGCCGTTATGAAATAAGGAGTTGAAAGCAGATTATTCACGGTTATTGTTGTATCGCCATCTGTATAAGTAAACGTCCAGGGCGGTGTGCCCGTCAGGTCTAACCGCATATTGACAGTATCTCCGCCACATATTGTATCCTTACTTAAAAGAACAAATGTGCCTGCAGGAACAGGATGAATAGTCATGACCATCTGACTGACAATAGTTTCATGACAAGGCAAGATGCTATTTGCCTGAAGTGTGAAGATCACATTACCCAACTCACCCTGAGCTGGAATGTATGTGGGGCTAATTGTGGTAGCATTAATTAGAGTTCCCGTACCATTATCTGTCCAAAGCAGTGAGCCGTAGTTCGCCGCAGTAGCTCCGGTAATTGTAAATGGAGTCAATGCGCAGGCAGATACATCCGGTCCTGCACTTGCAATAACAGGTTTAATAATGGTCAGAACTACTGTCGATATTGCATTCGGACAGGAAAGTCCAAGACCATAACCGGTAAGGGTAAGGGTCGCGCTGCCTGCGAAGATATCCGCAGGTCCGGGAGTATAGACGGGATGCAGTTGAGTTGCATCACTAAAAGTTCCGTTACCGGATGTCGTCCATAGGATCCTTGTACAATAGGCACTGTCTGATGAGGAAAGTGTCGCATTGCTGTCGGCACATATGGCAGTATTATTTCCTGCAAAAACTGTTGGGTTATTTACAAGCCAGACGTTTCCGAGGACAAGCTTTCCGTCACAACCTTCAATGGAGTGCTCCATAACTGTTATTGTATAAATACCGGGCACACTGCCCCAGTTAACGAATATGGTATCATGAACGCTAACAGGGGCAGGGGTTCCACCTGGAACAGTCCAGGTATATGTGGACCCGGGTAAACCAAAAACGTGATAGCCTCTGCCAAGTGTGTTTATACATGCCGTATCAATAAATTGTGCCTCCGCGGGTAAAGCGGCGATCAGAATATTGAAAAACAATATGTATTTTACTACACTTCGCATTGGCTATATGGATTATTAACCATGATTATGACGAACACTATTAATCATTAATTATGATAGATCGGTGAAGTATTAGGCAACAGGTTGACAGTCACAGTGTAAGTTGCTGGTGTCAATGGGTTGCATCCGTTAGGATTCGTATACGTCACTGTAAGAGTCTGAGCTCCGGTCGCAGTCCAGGTAACAGAAATACTATTCGTTCCCTGACCGCTGTCAATCGTTCCACCTGTAATGGTCCATGTATAATTGGTCATACCGGTTTCAGTTGTATAGATATTTCCGGAGGAGTTAAGACATACCGGAGTAGGTCCTGTAATTGTAGGAACGGGTAATGGGTTGACCGTGACATTGTATACCGTCGGGTTTGCAGCAGTACAACCATTGCATCGTTATAGTTTACGCTTACAGTTTCGGTTCCAACAGTTGTCCAAGTCACTGTAATCGAATTGGT
>CAZUYY010000002.1:0-19364 GCA_964624935.1 uncultured Prolixibacteraceae bacterium | reverse complement strand
ACCCTGAAGACAGAATTCCGCCTCAATCCCGATACTTTTATGTGGGGACAGGATATGGCCAGTGGTGAGAAGGGGGGGATTTTTAATGTATCCAAGGGGATGCAACAGGAATTCGGTGTGAAAAGGGTTTTCAATGCTCCGATTGCAGAAGACTATATTGTTGGTACTGCTAATGGAATGAGCCGGTTCGGAGAAAAAATACGGATCGTCATCGAAGGTGCAGAATTTGCCGATTATTTTTGGCCGGCAATGGAACAACTCGTGGAAATGTCGCACGACTACTGGCGCAGCAATGGTCAGTTCACCGCCAATGTAACGATAAGGCTTGCTTGCGGTGGTTATATCGGAGGCGGGCTTTATCATTCCCAAACTATAGAAAGCACTCTATCGACCCTGCCGGGATTAAGAATTGTATATCCATCTTTTGCAGATGATGCGGCAGGATTACTCAGAACCAGTATTCGTTCAAAAGGTCCGACGGTGTTTCTTGAGCCAAAGGCACTATATAACGATCCGGCCGCAACAGCCCCAGTTCCTGATGACTTCGAAGTTCCTTTCGGCAAGGCAAGGATCCGCCGGACTGGCGATAGCCTTTCCCTTATCACTTATGGAAACACAACACATATGTGTCTTCATGCAGCGGATAAGATTTCAAACGAGAATAATATGCAGATCGAAGTCATAGATATCCGTTCTATCGTCCCGCTCGACACTGAAACAATTTTGAGATCCGTCAAAAAAACAAACCGTGCACTTGTTGTCCATGAGGACAAAGCGTTTTCAGGGTTTGGCGGTGAAATTGCTTCTATGATCCAGGAACAGGCATTCCGTTTCCTTGATGCCCCTGTAAAAAGAATTGGCGCCACTTACACTCCAATTGGATTTAACCGCATCCTTGAGAAAGCAATTCTTCCCAATGACGAGAAAATATACAATGCAATACAAGAAATCCTGGCATTTTAAGTCCTCACCCCTAACATCAGATGAATGATTCCTAGAATATTTTTGCTAATCCTTATATTTCTTATACTGGATATTGCTCCTTTATCCGCTCAAAAGGAAAAACTAAAAACATACACTATCAGTGGAAAGATATCTGATAGCCAGAATGGAGAAACCCTCATCGGGGCGACGATTTATATCGCCGAAAAGAAGACCGGTACGGTTTCCGATATCTATGGACATTTTTCGATCTCCCTGCCTCAAGGTCAATATACAGTAACTATTTCTTACATCGGTTATGGTTCCGTAAAAAAAACGATAACCTTAGATAAGGATATTTCTTTAAAGATCGAACTTTCTGTTCAAGAGGAAAACCTTAAAGAAGTTGAGATTACGAGTGAAAAGAACGATCATAATGTGGTAAGACCGGAAATGAGCACTTTTAAACTGGACACCAAAACCATCCAAAGTATTCCTGCATTGTTCGGCGAGGTTGATATTATCAAAGCAATCCAGATGCTTCCGGGTGTGCAGTCGGTAAGCGAAGGGTCGAGCGGATTCAGCGTCAGGGGAGGCGCCCCCGATCAGAACCTGATACTTCTTGATGGGGCAACCGTTTACAATGCCTCACACATGCTTGGATTTTTCTCGGTATTCAACAATGATGCGATCAAAGATGTTAAACTTTATAAAGGTGATATACCACCTGAATATGGCGGAAGGCTTGCATCCGTTCTGGATATCCATATGGATGACGGAAATTCAAAGAAATATGAAGTCAATGGAGGCATAGGGCTGATCTCAAGCCGGCTTACCGTTGAAGGACCCATAGTTGATGACAAATGCTCCTTTATTGTTTCAGGAAGAAGAACTTATGCTGACCTGTTTTTGCCTCTTTCCTCAAATTCGGCTTTGAAGGATGATAAACTTTACTTCTATGACCTTAATGCCAAGATCAATTATAAGGTGGGAGAAAATGATCAGATCTTTCTTTCAGGATATTTCGGGAGGGATGTATTCAGTAACCAGTTTGCAGGCCTGCAATGGGGCAACGGAACAGGAACGCTCAGGTGGAATCATCTCTTTACCCAAAAGCTCTTTTCCAACTTTTCCGTCAATTACAGTGATTACCGTTATCTGATCAATGGCGGAACGGGTGATGTCACGGGATTTCAATGGAACGCCAGTCTGAAAGACCTGGGGGTGAACGGAGATATCAGTTATTTTTTAAATCCCAATAACACCATTAAGTTCGGAATTTCTTCAACCTATCATATGATCGATCCCGGAGTAGCTAAAGGTACCGGAACGTCTATCTTCAACGAAATAAACGTACCAAAAAATTATGCACTTGAAACGGGATTATATGCAGGAAATGAACAACGATTCGGAGGGCATATTACCATAAAGTACGGTGTACGGCTGTCGATGTTCCAGAATATTGGTCCGGGCACAGTTTATCATTACAATTCCAATTTCAACACTACCGATTCAACGGTTTATAAATCCGGAGATTTCTTCCACACCTATTACGGGATTGAACCACGCCTCGGGTTTCTCTATGAGTTCAATGAAAAATCCTCCATTAAGGCGAGCTATGCGCGTACAAATCAGTACCTGCAACTAGCCCAGAATTCGACGGTGGGGACACCACTGGATATCTGGTTCCCTGCCAGCCCAAATGTGAAACCCCAACTTTGTGATCAGGTTGCTATGGGATATTTCAGGAACCTCAGGCATAATACCATTGAAACTTCTGTTGAATTGTATTATAAATGGATGCAACATGTGATCGACTTTAAAGATAATGCAGTTCTTTTACTTAATGATACGCTTGAAGGGCAGTTACGCACAGGTAAAGCATGGTCTTATGGGGCTGAATTCCTGGTAAGATTAAATGAAAAGAAACTGAATGGATGGATCAGCTACACCTATTCGAGGGTTTTCCGGCAAATACCATTGATCAATGATGGAAACATCTATCCAGCATCCTATGACAAGCCGAACAATGTGGCAATTGTCCTCAACTATAGGATATCCAAGCGCTGGATGGTTTCTGCGAACTGGGTTTATGCTGACGGAAATCCACTGACATTTCCTATCGGGAGAGCGGAGATAGACGGTAAAATCATTCCTATATATTCTGCCCGCGATGCCTATCGTTACGAGCCATACGATCGTATGGACATTTCTGCTACCCTGTTTTCAAAGCCTAAGCCCGGTAAAAAATTCACCTGGGATCTGAATGCATCTATTTACAATGTTTATGACCGTCATAATACCTGGGCGATCGAATTCACACAGGATGGAGTTAATCCTAATGTGACAGATGCTGAAAAAATCTACCTGTTCGGGATCATTCCATCTATAACCTTTAATTTCCATTTCAATAATGAATAAGCGTTTTTCAATCATCTTTGCCGTTGCTCTGTTAGCAGTATCCTGCACAGAGAAGATCAATATAAAGCTGGATTCAACTTATACCCGGCTGGTCGTCGATGGCCATATTAAATCTGACACGATGGCCTATTTCATCAACCTGACCAAGACATCGGATTACTTTTCCGATGCACCTGCACCCAGGATGGTAAATGCAACTGTGGAACTAACAGATGGAACCAACACTTTTCCACTGACAGAAACTGTTCCCGGACAATCAGGCATTTACCAGACGAGTTCAAAATTTGCCGGAATTATTGGGAAAGATTATACCCTGCATATTTCTTTACCGGAAGTAATTGCCGGAACGACTAATTATACTGCTTCCAGTCAACTTCTTAGTGTCACAAAACTTGATTCTATCCAAGTAGTTTTCAACTCTTCTGAAGGGAAGGACGGAGTTTGGGAGGTGGACATTTTTGCACAGGATCCTCCTGGCAGGAAAAATTATTATATGCTTAACCTATACCGCAACAACCAGCTTTGGTCAGATACTATTAACAAAGTAGCTGTATTCGATAACCAGTTCTTTGAAGGGAAATATATCAACGGCGCACAGGCTTTCCGAATCAATAATTCCCATTTATGGGAAACACTCTATCCCGGAGATAACATTATGGTTGAATTATCGGCCATCACCCAGGAATATTTTAATTTTATAAGCCAGGTCAAAGAGGCAGGGATCAGTATCCCTTTTTTCACCGGCCCCCCGGCAAATATCACTGGAAATGTCAGTAACCAGGGAATTGGTTTCTTTTCTGCTTATTCGAGTAGTTATGCATCGACAATTGTGAAATAGCGAAATGGCAAGATAGCAAAATTCAGCGGACATGCGGACGGGTGGACATGCGGACAAGCGGAAAAGTGGACAAGGGAAATGGCGAAATAGAAATAAAAAGTTAGCAATATGAGAAAACATATATTCTTTAGTAAAAAATTAATTTTATCATTAGTGTTTTTAATGATGTTATCAGTTTATGGGTTCACACAGAGCAGGGAATTGATCGGGAAGATCAAGGGGTCGTGGTCGGGACCAGTCAAAGTTGGCTCTGCAGAGTTAACTTTAGTGATTAACATAAGTACTAATGATAAAGACAGCCTTGTCGTCACATTCGACAGTCCTGACCAGGGAGTGACCGGTATTGCTACAAGTAAGGTGATGGTCACTGCGGATTCCCTGATCATCAAATCAAAAGCTCTTATGGCCTCGTATCACGGCGCGTTTGAAGATAATTATTCCACGCTGAAAGGGAAATGGAAACAAAGCGGGATGACATTCCCCCTTGATCTTAATCATTCTTTTGAAAAATACAGCCTGAAAAGGCCACAGGAGCCCAAGCCTCCTTATCCCTATCTTGAAAAAGAAGTCATCGTTAATAATGAAAAAGCTAATGTTGAACTTTCAGGAACGCTGACCTTACCCGAAAATGGAGGTCCTTTTCCGGCTGTTATCCTGATCACTGGTTCAGGTCCTCAAAACCGGAATGAAGAACTGATGGGACATAAACCTTTTCTGGTACTGTCCGATTATCTGACCCGCAAAGGCATTGCTGTCTTACGCTGTGATGACCGTGGTTTTGGAAAATCAACAGGGAGCTTTTCTTCAGCTACGACACTTGATTTTGCGACCGATGTCTCTGCAGAAATTGATTTTCTGAAGACACAAAAAGAAATTGACTCAACAAAGATTGGGCTCGCCGGTCACAGTGAAGGAGGATTGATCGGACCGATTGTGGCGTCCGAGCGGGAAGATGTTGCTTTTCTTGTTCTTCTTGCAGGTCCCGGGGTAACTGGTGACCGTATTCTCCTGGCACAATCAGCGATTCTCAACAAACGAGCAGGTTTTACGGAGAAGGAACTCGCGGATGATAATCTTTTAAGGACGAAGATCTATACTATTATCAGAAAGAACTCTGATAATGATAAAGCAGGAGCAAAAATAAAGGCGATCATTCATTCATCGAACAAGAAGAACCCTAAAGGAAAAGGACTTTCACAATTGGACGATCAACAAATTGATCTTTTTATTAAACAATCTACTTCGTCCTGGTTCCGGCTATTCCTTGTGCTTGACCCTGTCAATTACCTCTCAAAAGTTCATTGTCCTCTTCTGGCATTGAATGGGTCGCTGGATGTTCAGGTACCTGCAAAAGAAAACCTGGAAGCTATTGAAAAAGCCTTGATTTTTGGTGGTAATTCCAGCTATTCCATTGAAGAAATTCCTGATCTCAATCACCTTTTCCAGCATGCGAAAACGGGAAATGTCGACGAATACAGTAAGATAGAAGAAACCATGTCTCCGGAAGTCCTGGAGAAGATTGCCACGTGGATAAATAAAATCAGAAACAGATAGGATCCCGGATTATTTTTAGTGCATTACCTGCATCATCCTGGTCTGAAGAACACTGCCATCGCTTACAAGCCTGTAAAGGTAAAGTCCGTTGCTAAGGCTACCTACGTCCAGTGTGATGGCTGTCGATCCTGAAGTAATTTCTGTCTGTATGAGAAGCCTGCCCGTCAAATCAACAATTTCCAATACCATATTCTTATCAATATTGTGCAAATAGATTGTTGTGCTGTTACTTGCAGGATTAGGGAAATTCAGGCTCATATAATCCCGGTTGGGTTCTGTATTCGGTTTTATTCCAACTGTCGAACTGCCAAACCAATCGTGCGAAAGCTTGATAATGTCCCTGCTGACAATCGTATCTCCTATCATTTCCGGGGCCGGGGACAGATAGACAACTTTCCATGTTCCATTTGTTGAACGAACTCCGGCAATAACTGAATGCGATGCATTGTAAAAAAAAGTCTCATAGCCTGACACACCTGTAGCGTTGTGTAATTGGATTTCATCCGGGAAGAAATAGGAACTCCCATAAACAGGGATTAGCGCTGAGGTGCCAACCGCCCCAAAAACACTGTCAGTTGGATTGGCAATGAGTTGATTGTCACTTGAAGAACCGTCATTCATCCAGTTAGCATCCATGTAATTATTATAAAAACTCTGGGTATTAGGGGTAGCATGCCCTCCATTTGATTCCGAATTAAAAACATCCCAACCAACGTCCTGGCCGGAGATGAACAGGTTTTTCCCTGCATTGAGTTCTGATGTGAAACAAGCAACAGACTTGTCGGTGAGTGCAGGAAATGTCCAGCTTATATTGAAATAATAATTCCAGACTGTCGTGAGTGCATTATTTGTGTATCCTTTTTCTAGTGGGCCTATTCTTGTAATAGCTTGATAATCCGTATTTCCTGCATAGGCGAGGGCGTTAACATAGATCTGTTGAAAATCGGAGGGTGAATAAGTATTGAGGCCATCACCCCACATCCCATCATTATTCACGATCAACTCATGAATCTGGGAAATGATATAAGTATTCAACCTTTGAGGATCATAACTTGTATCCGACACAGATCTCATCGAAATTGTGTAATTGCCCAGACCTGGTTTGTCACCAAGCATCATATTGACATGCATGAGTAATGATGATTTAGCAGAAATGGGCAGATTCACTGAATCCGTATAAGTGACCCCATTGATTACAAATGAGGTGCTCCAGTCCGAAGGCTGGTCACTCAAAACCTTGATCATAAAATTATCACCTGTACTTTTAAAGTTGATCAGGGAAAAATCGAAGGTCTTGACATCTCCCGGGAGTCCGGCAACAAATGCATTTTGCAACGGGGCAAGTTCCCAGCCCGGATCAAATGAAGAGCCGGAGTTGATGATCTCTTTTGAGGTCTCATTCTGGATAAAAGCGATTGAATAGATTTTCGTTGTGTCCCAATGTGTCAGGTCAAGTGTATAAGTGTAAGTGAAAAAAGCGGTATCACCTACTGAGGCAGGTGTATAGACATCGCCGGAAGAGCTTGGGATCATCTCCCTGAAAACATCAGGAAAGGATTTTTCACCATTCGACCCGGGAGGTGTGGCATAATTGATCACTTTCTCACAGACAGCCACCCTGATTTTATAATTCGCAGTTGGAATTGTATTTAGGGTGATGACCTTGATGTGAACAGTACGGGTCACACCATTCGAAGTTTCATTGACCAGCACTCTGAGGGAATCAGGATCTGAGGCAGCATCATTGATCATATTCTGTGAAAAACTGGCAGGCCCGCCATGAAACTGGTTGCCAAGCATGAAACAGTCGGGAACACCTGTCACTCCATAGTATGTCACACGATCAGCTACCTGGGTTGGATTATAAGCATTCATCGGGTCCACCCCGGGCCAGCTTGTGTGATAAGCAATATGATGAATGCTTCCACGGTTTACATTCAGAAGAGCCTCAAGAACAGGATTTTGCTCGGCACATGGGGTGCAGCTTGCCTGGGTAAAATGTTCAATCATTACATACTTTCTTGCCTGCGGGAAAGCATTAAACGAACTTCCTGTGATGAACATCACCAGGAACAGAAAATGTAATTTTTTGTCATAAGGTTTGGGGGTTTAGCTGAATTTGAATAACAAAAGTAGCAATTTTTCACAACTTCACCAATTCGCCTCTTATCTGCGTTACGCGTTACGAAATATTTCTGAAATTCCTTATTTTTGCAATAATTACCAGTATGGTGGATAATTTTATTAACCCTGATTTTATGGATTCAACACTGAGTGCAATTTCACCGATCGATGGCCGTTACCGCAGAGTGACTGAACCTCTGGCCGTTTATTTTTCCGAATCGGCTATTATTCGTTACCGGCTGAAGGTAGAAGTCGAATATTTCATTGCCCTTTGCAATATTCCACTACCACAGCTTAAGGAGTTCAACAAAGATCTATTCCCGGAAATCAGGTCGTTATACGAGCATTTTGAAATGGAATATGCCATCCGGGTCAAGGAGATTGAGAAGATCACGAACCATGATGTAAAAGCCATTGAATATTTCCTGAAGGAAAAATTTACCGGACTCAACCTTGGGAGATATAAGGAATTCATACATTTCGGACTCACTTCTCAGGACATAAACAATACTGCCTTCCCGCTGGCCCTGAAGGAAGCCTTCCTGAATGTTTACAAGCCTTTGCTTGATGAGATCCTGGTAGCGCTGAAACATAAAAGCAGGGAATGGAAAAAAATACCCATGCTGGCCCGTACTCATGGACAGCCAGCCTCCCCCACCACTATTGGCAAAGAGCTTTATGTTTTTGTTGAAAGACTTGAAAAGCAGGCCAGCCTGCTGCAAACGATTCCTTCATCGGCTAAATTCGGCGGAGCAACCGGGAATTTCAATGCCCATCATGTTGCTTACCCATCTATAGACTGGATAGAATTTGCAGACCGGTTTGTTCAGGATGCCCTCGGACTGGAGCGATCAACCACGACAACCCAGATTGAACATTATGACAACCTTGCCGCTTT
Source organism: uncultured Prolixibacteraceae bacterium (assembly GCA_964624935.1). Lineage (GTDB taxonomy): Bacteria > Bacteroidota > Bacteroidia > Bacteroidales > FEN-979 > FEN-979. Next base: position 10,608 of record CAZUYY010000002.1, on the reverse strand, counting down.
TTTCGATAATCTGAAAAGGATTAATACCATCCTGCTCGATTTTTCAAAAGATGCCTGGACTTATATCTCTATGGATTATTTTCATCAGAAAATGAAGAAAAATGAAGTCGGCTCCTCCGCTATGCCGCACAAAGTCAACCCCATCGATTTTGAAAATGCAGAAGGAAACCTCGGTTTAGCTAATGCCCTTTTTGAACACCTCTCTGCCAAACTTCCCATATCCCGTTTGCAGCGTGACCTCACTGATTCAACCGTTATCCGGAACATGGGAGTACCCCTGGCACATTCCATGATTGCATTCCGGTCGCTCATGAAAGGAATTGATAAACTGATCCTCAACGAGGAAAAGATGTCGAAAGATCTGGATGATAACTGGGCCGTGATCTCCGAGGCCATCCAGACAATTCTGCGCAGGGAAAACTATCCTGATCCCTTTGAAGCCCTGAAAGACCTGACCCGCGGCAATGAAAAGATTGACAAGCAAAAGCTTCATCAATTCATAGATGGTCTTGATATCTCTACCCAGGTGAAAAATGAGTTGAAGAAAATTACCCCGGCCAATTATACAGGAATAATAAACTTTTGAGGTGTTTGACCCCACCCCCAGCCCCTCCCCCAGGAGGAAGGGGAGTTGAAACAATACAAATGAAATTGTAAATAGAATTATAAGTTGTTCCATATGAAAGTCAGCGGTTTTACGATCGTCCGTAATGCGATCAAATATGATTATCCGGTCGTGGAATCGATTTCCTCCATATTGCCGCTGTGTGATGAAGTGATTGTGGCTGTCGGACATTCTGAAGACGGAACAAGATCATTGATCGAATCGATAGGATCACCAAAAATCCGTATAATCGATACTGTATGGGATGAATCCCTTCGCAAAGGAGGTGAAGTTCTTGCCGTCGAAACAAACAAGGCATTTGACGCCATCGCTGCTGACAGTACCTGGGCTATCTATATTCAGGCAGATGAGGTGTTGCATGAGGAAGGGATCGGTAAAATTAATGAGGCAATGAAAAAATGGGAGACAAACCCGGAAGTGGATGGATTTGTTATTAAATACCTTCATTTTTATGGTTCTTATGATTTCATTGCAGATTCGCGGAAATGGTATCGTAAAGAAGTTCGGATTATCAGGAATGATAAAAAGATCAGGTCATATAAAGATGCACAGGGCTTCAGGAAAGAAGGAAAAAAACTTAAGGTATTACCAGTAGATGCTATCATGTGTCATTACGGCTGGGTAAAACCACCTGAATATATCCGGTCGAAATTACAATATTTCCATACCCTCTGGCACGATGAGGAATGGATGAAGGGGAAAAAATCAGAATTGGAATCCTTTGATTATTCCGGGATTGACTCTCTTGCACTTTTCCAGGGAACACACCCTTCGATCATGCAAAAAAGGATCAGTGAAAGGAACTGGAAGTTCGATTTCGATCCGGCACATAAAAATTCTTCCGTTGTTTCCCGTTTGTTACATTGGGCTGAAAAGAAAACAGGGGTATCGATAGGAGAGTACAAAAATTATAAGATTCTGAAAGAATTTGAGTAAAAGCCACTCCCCCAACCCCTCCACCAAGAGGGAGGGGAGTTAAAAATGAAAAATGAAGAATGAATTATCAATTGTCAGTTATCAATTATCAATAACTGCGAAGTTTTCTTAATTTTGTAAAAAAATGTCGTATTTATGGATTTAAGCAAGATTCTATCGATTTCTGGGAGAAGTGGATTATTCAAGGTTGTTTCACAACTAAAGAATGCAGTACTGGTTGAATCTCTGTTGGATAAAAAACGTTTTCCTGCATTCGCTCATGAAAAGATCAGTTCTTTGGAGGAGATTGCGATCTTCACTGCCACTGAAGATAAACCGCTGAAAGATGTTCTAAAAGTGATTTACGATAAGCTGGAAGGAAAACCTGCTCTTGATTCGAAATCTGATAATAAGCTTTTAATAGCATTTTTCCTTGAAGTTGTTCCGGATTATGATTCCAATCGTGTGTATATCTCCGATATCCGGAAGATCATCAGTTGGTACAACCTCCTGATTGAAAATCAGCTCCTTGATTTTACAGAAGAGGAAGAAGAGAAACCTGAGGAAAAGACAGAAGAAAAAGTTGAAGAGAAGACAGAGGAAAAGATTGAAGAAAAGCCGAAAGAAATAACCGAAGAGCCTCCTGTAACTCTTACGGCAGCAAAGAAAAAGAAGCCTGCTGTTAAAAAAGCCAAAGGCGAAGAGACAGCAGTGAAAAAGAATGAGACCGTTACGAAAAAGAAAACAAAAGACAATCCATCATAAACCATTTTAAGACAAACACTATAAAAATATTTGTTAAAGGATTTTTGCTGTTTCTTCTTTTGGCCTTGGTCAATTCAGCGACATTTGCCGGAAAGAAGGTTTTTAGCGAAATCCAGACCCGGTTGACGAAATAACAAGGATCTGCGAATGAAGGAGAAAAAAGTTCTTCATGACCTTATTGTCATAGAGAATATACAACTAAACAAACGGCATTTTATTCTGGAACTGCAGGCGCCCGGATTGCTTCCTCAATTTTTACCGGGCCAATTTGTACAGGTTCTGGTAAAAGACTCTCCTTCCACTTTTCTTAGAAGACCTTTTTCTATCCACGCTTTTGATCCTGTAAAAAACTCTTTTCGCCTCCTGATCCAAATCAAAGGTGAAGGCACCCGGCACCTTTCACTTTTAAAGCCAGGAGAAAAACTAAATGTGATGTATCCCCTTGGAAATTCTTTTACCCTTCCTAACGGAAAGAATGTTTTACTTGTGGGCGGAGGCTGCGGGGTAGCGCCGCTTCTTTTTCTTGCCAGATGGTTGAAAGAACAGAATGTTAATGTGACAATGCTCACCGGCTGGAAAAGAAAGGAAGACATATTCGAGAAAGAGGCCTATCAGCAGTGTGGAAATCTGCTTATAACAACAGAGGATGGATCGGAAGGAGAAACCGGAATGGTGACTTCCCATTCGATTTTTAAGTCAGTTAAGACATTCGACCGGATATACTGCTGTGGCCCTGACCGGATGATGAAAGCCATTTCACACATTGCCACGAGAAAAGGTGTTGAGTGTGATGTTTCACTGGAGAATACCATGGCCTGCGGATTCGGCGTTTGTCTTTGCTGCATAACCCCGACAACTAAAGGAAACCAGAGGGTTTGCATGGAAGGGCCGGTATTTAATACGAAAGAACTAAAATGGTAATTGATAATTGATAATTGATAGGTTAATACTCGCAAGTTCGCTAATTCGCCAATTATGGTTGACCTCTCGGTAAAAATAGCTCATCTTAATCTGAAAAATCCGGTGATGACGGCTTCGGGGACATTTGGATATGGGGAGGAGTTCAGGGATTTTGTGGACCTTGGACGGCTTGGGGGGATCGTAGTGAAAGCAGTTACAGGGGACAACCGGGATGGTAACGCATACCCAAGGATGGCTGAGACCCCATCCGGAATGCTGAATTCGGTCGGACTTCAAAACAAGGGGGTCGATTACTTTATTAAGGAGATCTACCCTGCTATCAAAGACTTTGACACCAACGTTATCGTTAATGTCTCCGGATCAACCATTGAAGAGTATGTTGCTGTTGCCGAAAAGATCAATGAACTGGAGAAAATCCCTGCCATAGAGCTGAATATCTCTTGTCCGAATGTTAAACAGGGTGGGATGGTATTCGGAACCAATCCCTCTATAGCCACTGAAGTGACTTCTGCCGTTCGCAAGGTTTATAAAAGAGACCTCATTGTTAAACTTTCTCCCAATGTAACTTCCATCCAGGAAATGGCTAAGGCAGTAGTTGACGGAGGAGCGGATATTATCTCTCTCATCAATACGTTGCTCGGAATGGCCATTGATGCTGATAAGCGTAAACCTATACTTTCAACAATTACGGGTGGCTTATCGGGACCTGCTATAAAACCGGTTGCTTTACGCATGGTTTGGCAAGTCTCAAATGCCGTGAAAGTACCCGTCATCGGAATGGGCGGTATCATGAATGCCACGGATGCTATTGAGTTCATGCTTGCGGGCGCCTCCGCCGTACAGGTGGGGACGGCTAATTTTATCGATCCAACGATTACCATGAAGATCATTGATGGAATCGAAGCTTATTGCAGGCTATATAAAATTAGAAGCGTGAAAGAACTTATAGGAGGGCTTAATTAAATAGCGGACAGGCGGACAAGTTAATTTATGCGATGGTGAAACGATTTTATTTTTCTTTTTTCTTTTAAAGAAGAATTGATGAATAGTTTTTCCGGTGAATTAGCACGAAAGAGCCGAGCTTGTATTCCTTATCGAAACTGGCGGGCAATTTACTTTTTTCTTTCGGCCCCCATTTGAATTCATAAGCATCAAATATAGTATTTTTCTCACGGATCAGATCAATTTCCTGCTGCTGATGATTACGCCAGAAATAATAAGACGCTGTCTTGTCTTCGTATTGATCTCTTTTTATGATTTCGCTTACCATGAAGTTTTCCCATAATTTCCCGATATCATCTCGTAATTCAAGTGGATTGAACTGATTGATCAGGGCATTTCGAATTCCATTGTCCCAAAAATAAATCTTCCGGCTTTTTTTAATTTCATTCCTTTGGTTACGAGCCAATGCAGGAAGGGCAAAGATTACAAAAGTTTTCTCCAGAAGATCGATATACCTGATCACAGTATTCCGGTCGCAACCTGCTGTTTCGCCTAATTCAGTTAAGGAAACCTCTCCGGTTATCTGCAATGCCAGTGCTTGTAAGAGCTTTGGAATAATACTGGGTTTTCTCACCGAATCAAGTGACAGGATATCCTTGTACAGGTAATCTCCGGCAAGTTCATTGAGAAGCCTGCTTTTATCTAATGTTGTCGTCACAATCTCAGGATACATACCGTAGAGTAAACGCTGTTCAAGCAACCTATTTTCCACGGTTTCCGTCGAGTCTTCGGCCAATTCTGCAAAAGAGAACGGATGAAGCTGAAATTCCAGCTTCCTTCCTGTAAGCGGTTCATGAACAGAATCGTGTAAACCCAGGGCGGATGATCCTGTAACAATTACCTGTAGCCGCTTTATGTTATCCGTGATCAATTTAAGGGTTAGGCCAATATTTTTAATACGCTGTGCCTCATCGATGATCAATAGTTCCGTCTCCCCGATCCTGTGCTTTAGTTCATCCGAACTTGGCCGGTCGAGGTATTGCTCAATGTCGGGTTCATCACAATTCCAATATAACCATGACTTTTTGGTGGACTTTGCCAGTTCCTGCACAAGTGTTGTCTTTCCAACCTGTCTTGCCCCGGTAATAATAATGGCTTTCCCTTTAAAAAGGTACTTTTCTATGACATTTTGCAGTTTCCTTTGGATCATGATTTATGAATTAATTCACAAAATTAATATGAATTTTATGAATACGTTCATATTTTTTAGCCTTTTTGAAGGATTTCATGTTCGACAATCAGAGGACGGAAGACAGAGGATGGAGGATGGGGATGGAAGATGGAGGATAGAATAATAGTATACTGGTGAACTGATGAATTGCGAGTTAATTAATTACTTTGTGAGTCTGTTACTTTGTAACTCTTTTGAATAAAAATTCAATGTTTAAATTTCCTCCAATAGTTCCTTCCATCGTTTTCTATTGTTCGGCTGAGTATTATAACGATTTAATTGATTGCCAACATTTTTGATAAAATCAATCCTACCCACTTCTCCTGTGAGAAAGAGACCAACAGATATGAGATCCTCAATTGTAAGTCGGTAAATATTTGTTCCTGATGCCCATGAACGAGTAATGAGCTTATCAATTTGTCGCCTATCGTTCTCTGTAACACCTGGAGTGTTCAATAATAATTCCTTTACGGAAAATTTTCTTGCTTTTAGAATAGCACTTCGTACATCTGTAAGGGTCAGGTTTCTTTCTTTCACTTCGATGGATATCTTTAAATTGCCAATTTCATCCACACACTCAATATCCCCCGAGGAACCAGTAGATTGATCTGATGCGTTAATGTAATTTCTCCTAACTTCTGCAAATAGTCGAAAGAAACTGCCGAACGTTTCAAATAGACCTGTAGCTATTGCTAAACCTCTATCACCACCGCTTGATTCTGATAAAAATTTTTGCACTAATATCTTTGTTTGCTCAAGGCTGAGCCTTTCCGGAACGGTATACTCAAATAACAATTCCGATAATAACTTATGGATACTTCTTAATGATTCTAACATTTTAATCCTTGTGAGTTTAGGATCACCCTTTTCTTCTACCTCATTAAGAACCTTATAAAGTAAAACCCATTCATCTTCTCCCTTGACATTGCCAGGAGATTGCTCAAGATACTGTTTACGTAATGGCTTACTTACATATGGATCATTACTGGTTCCAAGAACCGATTGATTTTCTGCAACCCACGGAACAATCACCTTAGAAGCGAAACCTCTTGGATCCCATTGTGATTCATCATCTGCATTGCCTTTTTGAAGACATAGACAATTTAATCTGCTGTCCGTTAATTTTCCAAGCAATTGTGTCGGCAAACAAAAACGGATTGAAACGAACTTACTGTTGATGAGTCGATCAATTTCCTGATCAATCTTATTTTCGGGTTCATTTGTAACAATTTCCCATAACCCTTTCAGTATTCCACGGGCATCATTATAATTAGGAGAGAATGATTTTTCAGCCATTGTTTGAGTTTACAGTAAAATTCATCCATAATGATTCTTGCCTCTCACTTTTCGACGAGTTGCATATTTTTATTGGTGCATCAATCCTTATCCAATCTTTGAACAATTTCTCATAGAGGCTGGAACGGTAACCAGAAATTACTGCACGGCCTTTAATTTGATTAAGTAAAGTCGCTAACTCAAAATGTTCAGCATCTGTCATCTCATATCCGTAGGCATTTTTATCGCCTCTGCTTTCATGAACATAAGGGGGATCAAGATAAAATAGTGTATCTTTGGTATCATACCGCTCCAGAATTTCCAATGCTGGAGCATTCTCAATCTGAACTCTTTGGAGCCTTTGAACAATTTCCGGTAAGCCGTCAACTGCTCCTAACCATCTTGATACAGCACCAGCCATCCCGGCTCTAGAGGTCAAAACACAATGAGCCCATCTTCCTTCACTACTGGTTTGAGCTAAACCTGTTCTTGTTTGTCTTGCCCTTACATAGAATCTCCGTGCGCGTTCTATATCAGGTAGATGAGGATCAGGTTTACAAGCTAAAATGAGTTCTTCCCTGGAAAAAGGAGTAAGACTTATCACTCTGATCAGTTCTTCACTGCCATTCCGAAGAACATTAAAAAAATTTACTAATTCCGAATCAATATCGTTGTAAGTCTCAACCGGAGCTGGTTCTCTATTGATTAATACTGCGGCTGATCCTCCAAAAACATCACAAAAATGCATAGCATCTTTAGGTAGATTTGGCAGAATGAAATCAAGATGTGAAAATTTTCCACCATACCACCCGAATGCTATCATCTTCTTTCGTCTCTGATTGGCATTATTTACCAATCTCCTTCCGTTTATAACTGATTTCATTTTATAATTAATTGATATTAAAACAACTTCATTAACTTTCAAATGGTTTTATAACATAATTATACCCCCTCGTCCTATTACTCCTCGAACTCTTTAAAACGTAAAATTATTACATATTTATAGTCCAATTACATCAGATCAGAACATTTAAATAAAGAGTTATTAACCATCATTGGTGGATTTTATCATTTCTAAGAAGTAATCGCAGGTAAATGTGATATACTGCCTCTTCATTTGTGAATTTATAATATCATTCCTCTCCGATGATTATTTGATCAAAGACTTCAATATCGGGCAAGAAGCCACAATATCTTGGCGACCCAACGGGTCGCCCATTCAATGAAAATCCCGTGATTATGGTTTGGCATAATAATAAATGGCGAAATAGCAAAATGAAAAAATAATCATACAGACTCTATGCGACCTTTATAACTTTATGCATTTGATGAACTTTATAACTTTATAAACTCAGATAACATTCACCTCCGTTTCAAGTATAATCCCGAACCTCTGGTAAACAGATTGCCTGATCTCTTCACTTAATTCAATGATCTCGAGTCCGGTGGCATTTCCAAGATTTACCAGTACCAAGGGTTGTGTTGAATGTACACCGGCATTTCCTTTTCGTTTGCCTTTCCAGCCGCACTGTTCGATCATCCAGGCGGCAGCGAGTTTGATCTTTCCGTTTTGTTCAAAAGATACTATTCCGGGAAAAGATCGTTTTAAACTTTCATATTGCTGGGGAAGGATTACAGGATTTTTAAAGAAACTGCCGGCATTACCAGTTACTTTCGGATCGGGAAGTTTGTCAGATCTTATCCGGCAAACTGCTTCCCGGACATCTCTGATCCCGGGCCGGTCTATCTTCATGATAGCTAATTCATTCCTTATATTTCCGTAGTCAAGACAAAGGATGGGCTTCTTCGTAAGGCGGAAGGTCACATTGAGAATGATATATCGGCCTTTACTTTGCAATTTAAAGATGCTCTCACGGTATCCGAATCTGCATTCTTCTTTTAAGAGGATCTTTATTCTCCCTGTTGCCAGGTCGAATGCCTCAAGCTCGACGAAAGTATCCTTCATCTCTACTCCATAAGCGCCGATATTCTGAACCGGGCTGGTACCTGCGTTTCCCGGTATTGCCGACAGGTTCTCAATTCCACCCCAACCTTTTTCCACGCAAAAGCTGACGAGGTCATCCCAGTTTTCGCCGGCATTGGCTTGCACCCAAACCGTTTCGTCATCTTCTTTTATAACATGGGTTCCTTTTGTCGAAATCTTCAGTAGCGTTCCGGGAAAGTCCTTCGTGAAAAGAATATTGCTCCCGCCTCCCAATACCAGCAAAGGCTGAGGAATTTCCTGAAGATTTCTTCCCAGTTCAATGATATCTTCCTCTATAAGGGCTTCAGTAAAAAACCGGGCACTGGCTTCAATCCCGAAGGTATTAAAAAACTTAAGAGAGATATTTTCCCGGAGCAGCATAGGTTGTCGAATTCTGTTCAAATTTAATCGAAATGCCTTTACCTCCGAAAGGAATTTTATTTTAGTTACTTTTGCTGATAAGTTCAAAGCCTCTTGAAACGTGTAATCATCTCCGTTACCAACGACCTTTCTACCGATCAGCGCGTTGACCGGGTTTGCAACACACTGGTTAAGATGGGATTTGAAGTTCTTCTTATCGGGAGGATACGAAAGCAGAGCCTCCCGCTGAAACCGAGGCACTACAGGATGAAACGAATGCGTCTCCTGTTCACTAAAGGCCGTTATTTTTATGCGGAGTACAATATTCGTCTTTTTTTCTTTCTTCTTTTTCATAAAGCAGATCTATTTGTCTCCAACGATCTTGATACCCTTCCTGCAAATTACCTTGCCTCGATAATCCGACGGTTGCCATTGGTTCATGATTGTCATGAATATTTCCGTGGAGTTCCCGAACTGAACGGAAGACCCAAAACAACGTGGGTATGGAAAAAGATCGAGGATCATATTTTCCCAAAGCTTCGTTCTGTTTATGCGGTCAATGCTTCAATTGCAGAGATCTACCATAAGGAATACGAGAAGGAGGTCAGTGTGATCAGAAATGTTCCCCTGAGAAAAACTCCCGTTGGTGCTAAACACCATTCAGAACTTGGTATTTCTGAAGGTTCACGGATCATACTCTACCAGGGTGCAATAAACGTCGATCGCGGGCTCGAAGAAGCGATCCGGGCGATGAAGTATATCAGGGAAAAAGCTTACCTTGTTATTATCGGTGCGGGAGACATCCTGGATCAGTTGAAAAGTCTTGCCATCGAAGAAAGAGTCAGTGAAAAAGTCATCTTTACCGGCCCTGTTGCATTGGAAGATCTATACAAATATACACTTATGGCGGATATCGGGTTATCCATCGAAAAAGATGTCAGCGTTAATTATCACTTTTGTCTGCCCAATAAATTTCTGGACTACATCCAGGCCCGGGTGCCTGTTTTAGTTTCTCCTTTACCAGAGATGAAAGCCATTGTTGAAAAATACGGGATCGGAGAAATGATAGAGAGTCATGATCCGCAGTACCTTGCACAGAAATTTGACGGGATGTTGAGCAGAGACAGAAAAACATCCCTGTTTCCTGAGAACCTTCAAAAGGCTGCAAGTGAACTTTGCTGGGAAAATGAGGAACCTGTATTAATGAACATCTATTATCCTTATGTCTGAAGTTCATCTTCATATTATCTCATTCACTATCCCATATCCTCCGAATTACGGAGGAGCCATCGATGTTTTTTATAAGATCAGGGCATTGCATCTGGCAGATGTAAAAGTCCATCTGCACTGTTTTTCATATGACCGCAAGCCCTCGCCTGAACTCGAAAAATATTGTCAGGAAGTAAATTATTATCCCAGGAAAACGGGGCTGAGATCGGCACTGACCTGGAAACCTTACATCGTATATAGCCGCAGGTCCGATCAGTTGCTTGATATTCTGAAGAAAGATGATTATCCCATCCTGTTTGAAGGACTTCACAGTTGTTATTATTTATCTCGATGGCCCTTATGCCGATACCTTCTTGTTGC
>CAZUYY010000001.1:5774-30442 GCA_964624935.1 uncultured Prolixibacteraceae bacterium | reverse complement strand
CTTGGTCACCAGCGACATAACCAGTATCGGAATTAGGAAAACAGACTGATTCGAACGCATAACCAGTCGTCCCGCTCAAAACATAATTCCACGTCAAACCTCCATCAATGGTTTTTAAGATGATGCCAACATTAACAGATGGAGTATAACTTTTACTGCCAACAGCATAACCTATATTAGCATCCGTAAAATAAATTGAATTTAACCAACTATTTGTATCATTCCATAATGTAGTCCACGTCATTCCTCCATTAATGGTTTTTAAGATGATGCCATTACCACCAGCAACATACCCGGTATTTGCATCCGTAAAGAAAACCGAATTTAATTGATAAGTTGTTCCGCTTGGAACATTAGCCCATGTAATGCCTCCGTCGATAGTTTTTATGATAGTCCCAAAAGGTCCCACAGAATAACCCGTACTGGTGTCGGGGAAGAAAACTGATACTAACATATTCCCCTGCGGCAAAGGGTTCTGCCATGTCCATTGTGAAAAAGCAAATGCGGAAACAAGCGAGAAGCAAGTCAAAAAGGATAATTTTTTCATACAATACTTTTGCGAATAGTGAAATATCAATATTGGCAGGCAAAGTACCTTCTACTTGTAAAACTAATACAATAATAAGGATAAATCGGTTGTTATGCAAGTTTTTAGTCGATAATAGCATTGGTCGTAACTTCCGTTGCTGTGGAAGTAACTACACGCTTTGGCCTGCCTCTTTTTTTATGTTCTGTGGGGGTCAGTTATGTTCAATTTCAACCTTATTCTTATTAGCGAACTTAGCTTTTTACTGCCTTCGTGGAAATAAAAGACTTTTCAGAATAGACTCATATTTTTATGAAAAATTATGAATTAATGTAAATTTGACAATTGATCATGTTAACCTTCTTAACAATATTATGGCCACAGATATCGGCAAAATACTGAATCACCTGTATGAATTTTATGAATTTACCAACCGGACAATTATTACAGTCTGTGCAGGTGGAGGACAAATTATTGATTATGGACACAAATTAAAAAGTGTCCTGGCAATTGACTATGATAAAGACGCCCTGGATAAGCTGAAGGATAACCTTGTAAAATCAGGTCTGGAGAATAAATTCACACTTATTCATTCTGATTTTACTCTTTGTCATTTACAGGGTGACCTCGTCATGTTTGAATTTTGCCTGCATGAGATGGAAGATCCTGAAATTGCATTAAAACATGCGCTGACAATGGCTCCGGATATAATTGTTGTAGATCACTTGCCAGGGTCAGAATGGGCATTTATTGGTAACGAAGAAGAAAAAATTATAAAAAGCTGGGAAACACTCAAACAATTTCAACTGAAACAATTTCAAAAATTTGATACTGTCCAGTTCTTTCATGACTATGAAGAACTCTATCAAAAAGTAAAACCCCAGGGCTCCACCTCAATTGAAAGGATTAAAGAGTATAAGGGAAGAACGAATTTTATCATCCCCATGTCTTACGCCATCGCGTTGATCTGAGTGTTTTGTATTTTTTCTGTATTTAACCGGAAAGTACACACAAAGTATCACAAAGGAATTTTACTATTTTGCAATCTTGCTATATTGCCATTTTTTAACTCGCCACTTCGCCAATTCACGAGGTCACCAGTTATCAAAGTCCTATGCTCTCAGCAATAGGTACCAATGCTTGTATTGAAAGCGCTGCAAATTCCTCGATCGGGATGCCAATCTTTTCACATTCGAGGATGTTTTCGCGTTTCACCGAAGCAGCAAACATTTTTTCCTTCATCCGCTTAACTACGGATTTGGATTTTACGCTGGCAATTTTTTTGTCGGGATAGACATAGGTGGTGGCAAAGATCAGCCCCGTGATAGTTTCACCGGCTGCCAGGGCATGCTGGAATTTCGTACTGCGTTCTTTTCCTGCTGAAACCTCATTGTGCATCCTGATCGCATCGAGTATATCAGGATCTATCTCAAATTCTTTCAGTAAAAGCTCTGTCTGGGTGCCATGAACAAGGGGATCGGCATTGGTGGTTTCCACATCGAGATCGTGAAGTAGTCCGGCTAAACCCCATTTTTCCTCATCTTCACCAAGACGTTGTGCCAGTAATCGCATCACGGCTTCCGAGGCAAGGCAGTGATAGATCATTTTTTCATTCTTTACATATTGATGCAGGATCTCGAGGGCCTTGTCATGCGTTAGATTCATGCTATTGGTTTTTCTATGTTTGACAAAAATCACATTATCCACTTGAAACAATTATCGGTGGATAAAATTATTAAATTTTTATTCTTACTCCATATTACCTTTTTGCATCAGAGCCGATTAAACAATTGTTTTCAAAACTCCCCTCTCTTTTGGGGGAGGGGATGGGGGAGGGGTCTTATGAATAAAGAGGGATTGGGGGTAGGATTCTGATAATTAAAGGCGGCATGAAAAATTTGATTTTACTTTTTATTATTTGCTTGACGATAAGCAATTTAGCATCTGGTCAGGTTCCATGGTTTGCACCTGCAGGATCTGAATGGTTAATAGGCACAAATTGGACCGGAGGCATCGTACCGTCGGGTTCACAAATTGCAGTATTTACCTCAAATCCAACACCAGATCCTGCAGCTATAAGTATATCCACCAGTGTCACCCAACAGGTCGGAGCAATTGAAATTGCTTCTACCCGCCCCTATGATATCTCGATTGGTAATGGTGGCAACAATAATAATATAGGTAAACTGCAGATCAATGGAGAAATAATCAACAGTGTATCGAATGTTATAATCTATAATAACAGTAGTAAAACGTTAACGCTTAAAGATCTGCAGGGGACAACCGGTTCCACACTGCAGATTGTTCTTGGTAATGTGACAAATAATATAATAAATATTGATGGTTCAGGCGGGATCATAATCAGTTCAGTTATAAGCGGAAGTAATAAAAATCTTACTAAAGGTGGCAGCGGTACCGGTGTATTAATATTGAAAAATCCGGCCAACCAATATTCGGGAACAACTACAATCAACCAGGGTGAGTTAAGATTAAATCCAGCTTCCCCGACAGCTACATTCGCTTCCCAGGTAGTGTTGAGCGGTGGCACGCTGAGTACAATAAATATAGATGTGAACACAATTATTACGAGTACTTCAACATTGCAACTTTATGCAAACTCTGCCATTACCTTGGGGAGTAATGTTCATTCCCTTAAATTTTCAGCCAGTAATGCCATTTCCTGGATTGGAACAACTTTGACAATTACAGGCTGGACAGGAACAGCCGGGTCAAGCGGAACGGCCGGAAAAATATTTGTAGGAACAAATATCGGTGGTTTGACTGCGGCACAATTAGCAAAAATCACTTTTACCAGCTTTCCTGCGGGTGCTCTGATATTAAATACCGGAGAGGTTGTTCCTGCATCAGCATATACACCTACAAGCTATTATTCCAGGGGAAATCTTGCTCCAAATCTTACGACAAGCTGGAATTCAAACAGGGATGGAAACAGCGGAAATGTTCCGTCAGATTTTACAAGCGGATCAATATTTGTAATCCAGAACGGGCACACAATGACAACATCAGCTCTATGGTCAATATCTGGTAGCAGTTCCAAACTGCAGATCGAAAATGGCGGGACTCTTAATGCGAGTTATGCCTTGACCTTATCGTCTGCAACCATATTCCAGATTGATAACGGCGGAACTTATATTCATAACAATAATTCGACGGTCACAATATTTTCGGGGACTGAAGCACTTTCAGGAAATAGTACGGTTGAAATAAGAAATTGGGTGAATACTTCAACGTCAATTCCATGTATCAGTGGATCATGGGGTAATTTAAGAATAACTTACAGCCCGGGTGCCCAATGGAACCAGGCAGGAAATATAACCAGTATTGCAGGTAACTTTACTATTGATAATTCTTCATTATATGGATTTGGCTTTACAGGAAATGCCGGTTTAACACTGACAATTAATGGTGATTTGAATATTATCTCAGGATTGTTGAACTTTTCAAATTGTGGTTCATCAACAAATACGTTTATTTTAAACATAGGAGGTTCCTACATTCAAACGGGGGGAATATTCACGCCAAACCTTAATGCTTCATCAACCCTCTCAATTAATTTTTCAGGTTCTGGTAAAGTATTCTCTCATTCAGCAGGTACATTGACTAATGATCAAATCAACTGGACTATCAATTCTGGTGCTGTTTTCACATTGGATGACAATATATCTGTAGCATCCGGCAGAAATTTTTCCATCAACGGTTCGCTGGATTGTAGCACAAAATCAATCAGCGGATCAGGTGCATTTACAATTTACAACGGTGCAACAATAAAGACAGCCAATCCGGCAGGAATTAATGGTTCAATTGCTGTATCGGGAACAAAAACATTAGATACGGGATCAAATTACGTATTTAACGGCAGCTCCGTACAGGTTACCGGAACCATGCTGCCTGCTGCGGTTAACAATTTTAGTGTGGATAATGCAGCAGGCTTGACACTTTCCAACACAGATCTTACAATAAATGGAACACTGACCATTAATAACGGAAAATTCTTTACTCTTGAATCCAATAAGCGAATGACTGTCTCAGGAACCACGATATTAAACGGCTCCGAATGTCTCATTCTAAAATCCGATGTCACTGGAACAGCTTCTTTCATTGATCATGGCATTACAGGTTCAGGCACAATCAAAATGGAACGTTATTTATCCCCCAATGCCTGGCATTATATTTCATCGCCGGTAAGCAATGCTACTGCAGATATATTTTCAGGTGATTATCTGATGACTTCCGATCCTTCAACATTGAGCGGATGGAGCGGATGGATCATAAATACCACAACACCACTCCAGGTTATGCGGGGATATGCTTGCTGGAAACCATCCGGAAATTCTGCCTCAGATGCATTTAATGGGAATCTGAACACAGGAGATCAAACTTTTATAGTCAATAATAATGGGTCCGGTACATTCGAAGGCTGGCACCTGGTCGGTAACCCTTTTCCCAGCGCCGTCGATCTTTCTGCAGTTATTGATTGGGGAACTTTTGAACATACAGCATATTTCTGGAATCAATCCGATACAACACCTAATTCCTATAATATTGAAGGAAATTACGATGTTTACCCTGCATTCGGAGCCTGGGGAACACATGACCAGTATGCGCCTGCTACACAAGGATTTTTTATTCATAATCCATCCGGCAATACCACGTTCACGATCCCAGCCTCAGCAAGAGTGCACAGCAGTGCTGCCTTTCTTAAACCTGCAAGATCAATTACCAACGGACTATTAATTACCGTTAATAGTCAGGTAAACAATTATACCGACAAAATCTCCGTTCATTTCGATCCGAATACAACATCAGAATACGATCCAGGAAACGATGCTTATAAACTCTGGGGATTAAGCAAAGCACCGCAACTCTACACCCGGATCGGCAACCTCAATGTAACCTGCAATTCTTTACCATTTGATAAAAAGAACATGTTGATCCCAATGGGATTCCGTTGCGATTTAAACGGGCAATATATGCTTAAGGCTGACAGCATCGGAACCTTCACCAGTAATATAACGATATCACTTGAAGACCTGAAGTTAAATGTTACACAGGATCTCAGGCTTAATCCTTTATATTCCTTCATCTATGATACCCGTGATGATCCCACCCGTTTTATCCTTCATTTTGATGATGCAGCATTTGGGGTAAACGGTTCAAAAAATATTCCGCCTGTTCAAATCTATTCTTTTGGAGATAACATCTGCGTCAAATCACAGGATGGAATTCTAAGGGAAGGAAAGGTTTTTGTATATGACCTTCTTGGAAAAGAATTTTACCAAGGCACCTTGATCAACGAAACCCTGAACAGATTAAACCTTAATAAAGTTGAAGGATATTATTTGGTACAAGTAATTACAAAAGATGGAATTTACAATGGAAAGGTGTTCCTTCAAAAAAGGCCATAATTGAAAAAACTCACCACATCACCACATCACCAGTTCACCACGTCTTCAAAGTCCATACTCATCTATTAAAAACACGATCGCTCCCATTGCAGCCGAACCCAGTTGCAGTTCACGGATATTGACTTTGTCAAACGAATCGTTGATGGAATGATGATAATCAAAGTAGCGTTGCGAATCGGGGACAAGGCCTAACAAAGGAACACCCTGTGATTTAAGAAATCCGACATCGACCCCGCTTCCGCCTTTCTCGAAATAAAACAATCCGTAAGGGAGCAACAGGTTTTTCCATGAACGGACCTTCTGTACCTGTTCGGGTGTACCATCAATGGAGAATCCAAAGGGGGTAAACCCTCCACGATCGGCTTCGATAGCGGCAATGTGTTTTGTGTTTTTCGACGCTTCAGCATAGGCTTTTGCTCCACGTTGTTCCGTCTCCTCATCCATAAAAAGAATAACCCGGATAGTATGCCTGGGTTTCAGGTTCAGGGACCTGAACTGCCGCAATATATCTATGGTTTGAACAACACCGGCTCCATCATCATGTGCACCCTGGCAGATATCCCAGCAATCAAGATGACCGCCAAAAGCAATGACTTCTTCAGGATGTTCAGTTCCGTGGATCTCGGCGATGACATTGTGCGAAACAATCTCTGGTAGTTCCCGGCAGGAGGTCTTAAGAAATATTGAGAGACCGGGATCTGTTTTCAGCCAGTGGCTTAGGTTATCGGCATCATTGGTACTTATTGACACAGCAGGTATCTTATTTACGGTATCGGCGTAATGCTGAATACCTGTGTGGGGGCAATTATCATGGATGGTGGTCGAGGAACGATCGATCATGGCTACAGCTCCATAATAAGCAGCCTGGACTGCTCCACGGCCCCGATAACCTACTACACCACCATAAGCGGCAAAGGTATTATACAGGGTAGGATCGGCAGGATGATTGATGAAGACGATCTTCCCTTTTACATTATCCCTGCCAAGCTTTTTTAGCTCTTCGTAATCTTTGATCTCAATTACTTTTGCAGTGATGCCTTTCCCGCCGGTTGCCACCGATTCTCCCAAAACACAAATGCTTAAATTGTGATTACCCGACTTTACTGAAATAACTTTAGCGATTTCCTTTTCACCTCTATCCCAATGCCTGACTTTGCACTCCTGGAGCCACACGGTGTCGGATCCTATACTCTTCAATAGTTGTTCTGCCCAGGTGACTGCTTTCAGAGATTGTTCCGATCCTGCAAGACGCTTACTGTAATGACTGGTAAGATTCCTGAGGTTATGATAAGAGCTGGAATCTGTAAGGGCATCATTGAAAATGCGCTTGATGACGAGACTGTCATTGTTCTGTGCCATCAATCCGGAAAACACGGTGGAAAATAAATAGAAAACAATAATCCAAATGAAATTTTTCATAAAAAGTTATTAGGGATGCAAAGTTATCAAAGTTAATTCACCATCATGAACACACAATTCCCGATATAAAATTTAACGTAATTATCATCTAAATAAATATTCATCCGCTTGTCCGCGCGTTTGCTTGTCCGCCAATCTTATTACCTTTACGCCATGGATTCCCAACTAATCTGGACTGACCGTTACCGTATAAACTGGTACGAAGCCGATGCCAACAATTGTGCTTCCCTTGTCTCCATCTGCAATTTCCTTCAGGTAACAGCTTTCAGACATGCTCACAGCCTTGGGTTTGATTATGCGCATAAGGATGGCTTTGACGCGCTCTGGGTATTGATCAGGATGCTCATTCATATGGATGCGTATCCGGCATGGAATGAAGAAATCGAGGTAAAAACGTGGCATCGGGGCGCAGAAGGACTTGTTGCAATACGCGATTATGAGATCAGCGATGCAAATGGAAAGAAGTTGGGTGCCGTCTCGTCGAATTGGTTCCTGCTCGACCCGGAAACACGCAAACCCGTGGTCCCGGAGATCAACGATAAAGCTGTAAATTCAGTTTGGCCGGTAGCTGTGATGGAAGAGCAACCCGGTCGCATTCTTATTCATCATGATCTGCCATTGATCCATAACGTAATTGCAGGCTATACCGATCTTGACATGTACATGCATGTTAATAATGCCCGTTATATCGACTGGATACTGAACCTTTTTCCCGAAGAAATGCACCGCAAATTCAGCATTTCTTATTTCCTCATTGAATTTTTGTCAGAGGTCAGGTATGCTGAAGAGATCAAACTATTTGCGTCAATCAACATTGATGAATCCCTTGTAAAAGGAATACGCGCAGGGGATGGAAAGACGATCTTCAAAGCCAGGGTTAAATGGAAAGAAAGATAACTCACCATCTTTTAAAAAAGACAAAGATAATCCCACGGATTTTTTATAAGATTTAGCATCCGGTTGCCTGCAATAGTGACAGGGCATTGTAATTTTCCCTTCATTTTCTTTTGGATTGAAAAAATGAGCTTATTAATTCACTGCATTCGGCAGTGAGAATACCTGAAATGACCTTTGTTTTAGGATGAAGGATCTGCCTATCTATCAGTCGATATCCTCTTTTGGGATCATCGGCGCCATAGACCAGCGTTCCCAGTTGTGCCCAGAATGAAGCACCCGCACACATGACACAGGGTTCGACAGTTACATATAGTGTACATTCGTCGAGGTATTTGCCGCCAAGATAACCCGAAGCAGCCGTGAATGCCTGCATCTCGGCATGAGCAGTCACATCATTAAGGGTTTCGGTAAGATTATGGGCACGCGCAATGATACGGTTTTCACAAACGACCACTGCACCGATTGGAACTTCATCTCTCTCTAAAGCAGTTTTTGCCTCGTTCACCGCTTCGTTCATAAAATACTCAGGCGAGTAGAGAGGAAAAGATTTGGGTGGGGGCATAATCGATACTTGATGCTAGATGCTGGATACTGGATGAATTGATAGTTGACAATGGATAATTGATAATTATTTTACCATATTGCCATTTTACTACTTTACCATTTTGTTAATTCTTGATAAACTTCTCCGTCTTAACCTTCCTTCCGTCTTCATAAATACTCATAAAGTAAACTCCGGGAGCGAGATTTGAAACGTTCATTTGCTTTAGTGCATTTCCGTCAATGGTTTCCTGGTTTTCATCTGCCAGGCATTTTCCGGATGAATCGTAAATCCTGAAGAGGATATTCTGTATTCCTTTCGTTTCAAGAGAGATATTCAAAAGATCGTTTACCGGATTTGGATACATTCTGAAAGCCGAAAAATGCAGATTATTTATACTTTCCACGACATCCCATGTGGCAGTAAAGAGACCCCGTCCGTGAGAAGCAGCAATGACAGTGTTATCACTGGTGCGGAAATTCAATTGATCGACCCTCACATTGGCCATTCCGGTCACGTTCGGCGTCCAGACGACGGGTGAGGCATCGATGTCAATTGTAGTCCAGGTCCCGGTCTCGGTGGCAAGCATAACCTGACGGAAGTACCTAGGGTGAAACATCCCCCACCTGATTGGCATGTCGGGAAGGTTGCCTACGCAATTTGTCCAGTTCTGACCTCCATCGTAACTGGTGAATACTGAGGGTATTCCATAATTCGAAAAGGTAACCAGTAAAGTATCTTCTGAATTTCCGATATTAATGCAGGAAATATTCCCTACCGGGAAATTAGATCCTGTGATCTCCGTATAGGCCGGGGTGAATGCGGCATTGGTCACCCTGAACAGTCGCCCGGACTCTGTGCCCAGAAAAAGATTTGCATTACCGGAAGGCGAAAAAGAAGACCATTTCACGGCTGAAAAATATACCTGTGTGGTGGTTCCCACCTTTTTAAATGCACCGGAACCCCCACTGGTAACATTGGCCAGCATCAGATAATAATCAAGCTGATCATTGATGAAGTCGCAGGCATTGGCATAGATTACCTTATCGCGGTAATCATAGTCTGCCGGGTTCACAAAGATCCCGCTCGACCAGTTTGTAAGGTAGCCGGTGGTAATGCCGTTGGTCTGGAGATAATAGGAGTTGTAATAAAGAGAAGAAATTGAATACATAATGTCATTCTTGTCGAAAAAACAATAGGCCCCGTCTCCTCCGCTCACCATATCGTTGATGGTAACAGGGGAATTATTATAGTAAAGACATCCGTTATCCTGCAGTCCTCCAATCAACTCTTTTGATCCGGGCAGATTTTTCAGGTCGGCCGAATAGAATTGAAGGGTGTTGTAATTATGATCCCGTAGCTCGAAAACCGGATAGGTAGTATTGGCAGAGGCGGTATAGAATACACCCCCGTCGCATCCCAGCAACAGTTCGCTGGATGAACCCGGCAAAAATACCATAATGTGCTGGTCGGCATGAACATACTCACTTCCTCCTCCAGAATACATCAATGACCAATCGCTTACACGGGTCCATGATGACCCGCCGTTGGTGGTCTTCTGAACATCCAGTCCACCTATAAACACAGTGTTTGGATCATTCGGGTCAACTGCAATATCCAGTGCATGCCATGCGATGGTAGCGAAATTCGATTGCCCGTTACAATCTGTTGGAAGGTTTTGTTCAGTCCAGGTAACACCCTTATCTGCCGAACGGAGGATATGATAACAATAAAAATATTTGAAGTTGTTAACTGAGCTGATCAGTCCGGAAGCCACAAGGGCATAAACTATATTCTCGTCTGATGGGGCACACCCGAAAACTACCCGGCCGGGTATATTATACTGGGGATCGATAAGGATCTCATGCCGGTAAGTCGTATCAACATTCCAGGATCCGGAGAGACCTGTATCTGACCAAAGCAATACGGCTGCACCGTTGCCATCGAGATTAGGCATAGTGCCCACATATATCCTTCCACCAGCACCCAACGCCACATCCGAAGGAGAATATGGCACAGTGAAACCATAAATATCCGGCAATACCTGTGTCCAGGTCGATCCACCATCAGTCGAACGGAAGAGACCATCAGACGGCAGGCTGTTATGTATGCCATGATAAAGGCCGGAAACGACGCCGGCGTAAATAACACTGGTGCCGCTTTCATTTCGTACTACGATCCTTGGAACATAGGCAAAACCCGTGGTCGAGCTTAAAAGATTCCAGGTAACCCCGCCGTCAGTGGATTTCCAGATTCCATCACCCAGACCAGAAGATTCGCGGTAAGTCTGGATGGCTGTTTCAGCTTCTCCCGTTCCAATGTAAAAGATAGAAGGGTTGTTCGGGTCGTAAGTGATACAACGTATAGCAAGCGTGGGCCAAAAGTCGCTTACAGGCACCCATGACTGGCTTGTATCGTTAATATTGGAATTATACCAGAGACCTCCTGTTACACCGCCTGCCCAGACTTTATGATGCGAGGGGTCGTTGGGGTCAAACATAATGGCGCGGGTGCGCCCTCCCATGTTGGAGGGATAACTTGTCCAGTTGACAGTGAATTCGGTGCTCTTTTGTCTCATTAGACTGCGAGTTTCAAGGTAAGCCAGATAAAGACGTTCACGCGGAACGTTGCCCGTAGCAGGATCGACAGTCATAAAATAGTCCTGCAAGGCTGCCATATCAGGCTGATCGGCCTCAGCCTCATTATCTTCCTTGAGATTTACATGAGGCAGTTGGCGGCATTCTTGTTTCAGGTACGATTCATATCGTGCCCTCCTGAAGGCTTTTGAGTGTTTATATTCCACGAGGGAAAAAGCTGAAACAAGGAACACAAGTAAGAGGAAAAGTATTTGTTTTTTCATCGAGGTTGGAATTAATAAGAACTGCCTGACGGCAATGAACAAAGATACAAAAATCAATGAGTCTATTCTTCTTTCAGCATTGATTTAAGGTCTTCGATATCATAAGCATCGCGCAGATGGTAAGGTCCTATGCGTGTCCGGCACAGTGTTTTGAGATGAGCTCCCGTTTTTAAAGCCACCCCAAGATCGCGCGCCAGTGCACGGATGTAAGTCCCCTTACTGCAGGAAACCCTGAAATGGACTTCGGGCATGTTTATTCCCTGGACTTCAAAAGCTGAAATAGTAATGTGTTTGGGCTGCATGACGACTTCCTGGTCTTTCCGTGCATAATCATAAGCCCTTTTACCCTTGATTTTCTTTGCTGAAAATACAGGAGGGAGCTGGTCGTAACTGCCTGTGAGGTTCTTCACGGCATCGATAATATCTTCCTTTGTTATGTGTTCCCAGGGATAATGACAATCGATTTCTTTTTCCAGGTCGAAAGAAGCCGTAGTAGCTCCAAGGACAAATGTCCCGGTATATTCCTTATCGTATTCCTTGAATTCCTCAATGCGTTTGGTCATCCTGCCGGTACATAGGATAAGTAATCCACTGGCAAGTGGATCAAGCGTGCCGGCATGGCCGATCTTAAGCTTTTTAATCCCCGTTTGTTTCCGTATATAATTCCGGACGAGGTTTACCACATCAAATGAAGTCCATTTAACCGGCTTGTTGACAAGGAAGATCTCTCCCTGTTCAAAGTTAAAATTCATGGATATGGCAGTTGTTTTTAAAAAATTATTAGATTCTTCCCGAAAAGAAGAAGAAGGATAATTGACATTCCGACAATGATACGGTAATAACCGAAAACCCTGAATCCGTGCTTGGTGAGGTAGGCGATGAACGCCTTGATGGCGATGATGGCAATGATAAATGCAATTATATTCCCGGTTAAAAGCATCATCACATTATGATGATTAAGGATTTCAGGTGTTTTCCGCCAGGCATCCCAAAGACTTTTAGCAAATGCTCCGGCCAAAGTTGGAACAGCCAGGAAAAAAGAAAATTCTGCTGCCAGTTTCCGGGTCAGCTTTTGCTGCATCCCACCGATGATGGTTGCTGCGCTGCGGCTGAAACCGGGGAAAACAATAGCCAGGAGCTGAAAACAACCAATTATAAGTGAATTTTTATAGGTTATTTGCCTTTCTTCTTCAAGGTTTGAATTCTTGAACCAGTTGTCCACAAATATCAGCAGGATCCCACCCAGGAACATCACAATGGCAATGAATAGAGGTTGATGAAGAATTTCATCGATACGCTCTTTGAGAAGAAGTCCAACGATGACAGAGGGGATAAAAGCAATCAGTAATTTAAGGTAAAACCGGTAGGACTTGAAATCGATGAATTTCCGCCAGTAAATAAAGAGCACGGAGATGATTGCTCCAAACTGGATATTTTCGATAAAGAGACTGATAAATTCCTGAGTCTGCTTGTCTTTGGAAAGATTCATGAACGAGGCCACCAGCGCCATATGACCCGTGGAAGAAATCGGCAGGAATTCTGTAATTCCTTCAACGATGCCAAGGATGATGACCTGTATAAGGGACATATCAATCCTTTGGTTTCTTCATGATGGCAAAGATCTCGATCACATACCCGGTAAGCACCAGTATCGGAGCCAGAGTAATGTGCTGGAAGTTGAAGATAGCGGGGTTGAACACTTTAGGATCTTTTGATCCGCCGCCGATCATGAGAATAAAGCCCAATACAATGAATGCAAGACCTATAAAGAGTAAACGGTAATTCTCTTTATCGAAGGCAAATTCTCCGGTTTTCACCGGGGCAGAAGGAGCAGGCTGGGGTTTTGCAGCCGGTGCTGAAGGCTTGCTCTGTAATGGTTTTTTTACTTTCTTTTCCATTTTATGGTTCAAATTCGGTTCAAAATTACAGAATTTTTTCAATCAGGTATATAATTCATCAGTTTTCATCCGGAGGTATTTCCTCACAGACAGCCAGGTACAGAACCAGGAAATGAGGATACCCAGCAAAAGAATAACGATCATAAGGGCTATATAGTATGGCAGTTCAACCATCTGCGTGAGTTCGGGGATTTCCTGAAAGAGAAAATAGATAACAGTCATCAGGAGACCGATAGCGAATAATGCGCTGATGAAACCATCTACGATACCGTTACGGATGAAAGGTTTGCGTATAAAATGACGGGTCGCACCCACCAGTTGCATAGTACGGATGTTAAAACGGCGCGAATAAACAGAAAGCCGGATGGTATTGTTGATCAGTGCTATGGCGATGATCATCAGGACAGCACTAAAACCAAGAATGATCAAACTGATGCGTTCCATATTCTGGTTGACCATTTCCAGCAGGTCTTTCTGATAAAAGACCTCCTTAACTTCCGGGGCGGACAGGAGTTTCTTCTCGATCCTGCTCACACTTTCAAGATTGGCAAAATTTGCCTTCAAACGAAGATCTATGGTAGGAAGAAGAGGGTTATAACCCAGGAATCCGATGAAATCTTCACCCAGTTCTTTCTTCAGCTCAATGGCAGCTTTTTCTTTGGGGATATACTCCGCAGATTTGACAAAGTTCTCAGTATCGAGTTTTTTCAGGAAGGCTATGATCTCAGCCTCCTTAACGCCCTCTTTGATCATGATGGAAAACCCGATATTCTCTTTGGCATAATCTGAAAGTTTTTTTGTATGCAGAAGCAGCAGCCCTAATAAGCCGAGCATAAAGAGCACAAGGGTAATGCTGATAACAGTTGAAACATGAGATGTCCTGATCTTCCGGTTATAATATTTCTCCTCCTGTCGGGCCATAGCGATAAAATGAAAAGGCGAATTTAATGGTTTTTTTGATTAGAACTGTTTTTTTCACCACGTAAGAGCAAAGACACAAAAAAGCGCTAAGTTATCTGACATCAATTGCCTTCACCTCTTAACATTTCCACGGTTTTTCCTAACTTCGCAGAAAAATTGCAAGTGGTTTACTGGCATTTATCAATTGTTAACTCGCCAGTTCACCACTACACCACTTCACCACCTAATCATGGAGTATAACTTTTCAGAGATCGAGAAAAAATGGCAGGAATACTGGATGAAGAATAAAACATTCAGAGCAGATAACAACTCTTCAAAACCGAAATTCTATGTCCTCGACATGTTTCCTTATCCTTCCGGAGCAGGTCTGCATGTGGGGCATCCTTTGGGATATATTGCATCTGATATTTATTCACGGTACAAAAGGCTGAAGGGATTCAATGTTTTGCATCCCATGGGATATGATGCTTTCGGACTGCCGGCCGAGCAATATGCTATTCAAACCGGCACCCATCCCGCCATCACTACGGAAAAGAATATTGCACGATACCGTGAACAGATGGATAAGATCGGGTTTTCTTATGACTGGGATCGTGAAGTCAAGACCTGTGATCCGGGATATTATAAATGGACGCAATGGACTTTTATTCAGCTCTTCAATCACTGGTACAATTTAGAAACGCAAAGAGCAGAATCAATTGATAGCCTAATCAGCGTTTTTGAATCTTCAGGAAATGCAACAGTTCATGCAGCTATGACGACCGACTGGTTCAAAGGCTTCCGGAATAAATATCCTTTTCTCGGCGTTAACTGGAACGGCATTTTTACTGCCGCTCAATGGAAATCCTTTCCTGTAAAAGAGCAGCGGGAACTTCTGATGAATTACAGACTCGCTTACCAGAGCGATGCCATGGTGAATTGGTGCCCGGAACTGGGTACTGTTCTTGCCAATGATGAGGTTTCCAATGGGGTCTCACTTCGCGGAGGCCATCCTGTTGAACGAAAACTCATGCGCCAGTGGTTTTTACGTATTACCGCCTATGCACAACGTCTGCTGGAAGGACTCGATAAAATAGAATTCACTGAATCTTTGAAAGAGATTCAAAGGAACTGGATCGGTCGTTCAGAAGGGGCTGAAATTGAATTTCCCATTGAAAATACAAATTACAAACTGGATATTTTTACAACACGGCCCGATACAATTTTCGGGGCGACCTTTATGGTCATTGCACCCGAACATGAACTCATTGAAGCCATTACGACTCAGGTGCAACTACCTGCTGTAAAGGATTACCTTCACTGGGCAAAGAACCGTTCAGAACGTGAACGGATGGCAGAAGTTAAAAAAGTCACCGGTGAATTTACCGGCGCTTACTGCCTTAATCCACTGAACGGTAAAAAGATCCCAATCTGGGTTGCCGATTATGTGCTTGCCGGTTACGGAACCGGCGCTATCATGGCAGTTCCGGCTCACGACAGCAGGGATTATGATTTCGCAAAGCATTTCAATCTGCCCATTATTGAAGTAGTTTCCGGAGGGGATATTTCAGAAAGCTCCTATGATGCCAAGGACGGGATACTGGTGAATTCGGAATTCATCAATGGAATGCATGTGAAAGAAGCCGTTTCGGCAGTCATCCGCAAGGTAGAAGAATTAAAGATAGGCAAAGGGACTGTGAATTTCCGTCTCCGTGATGCCATCTTCAGCCGTCAGCGCTATTGGGGCGAACCTTTCCCGGTTTATTACAAGGATGGCACTGCCTATGTTCTGGATGAATCCGAACTGCCACTGCTGTTGCCGGAAGTGGATAAATATCTTCCGACAGAAACCGGCGAGCCACCACTGGCCCGTGCCAAAAACTGGAAGACGAAAGAAGGTTATCCTTACGAAACAAGCACCATGCCGGGCTTTGCAGGGTCGAGCGGGTACTATCTTCGCTATATGGATCCCCTCAACGATAAAGAATATTTTTCAAAAGAAGCCAACCAATACTGGCAGGATGTTGACCTTTACCTTGGCGGTGCCGAACATGCCACAGGACACTTGGTCTATTCAAGGTTCTGGAATAAGTTTCTTTACGATATCGGACTGGTTTGTAAAGATGAACCTTATAAGAAACTCATCAACCAGGGAATGATCCAGGGACGCTCGAATATTGTTTACCGGGTTAAAAACTCAAATACTTTCGTCTCTTATAATCTGAGAAAGGATTACGAAACAACGGAAATGCATGTCGATATAAACATCGTGGAGAATGATGTGCTCGACCTTGCTGCGTTTAAAAACTGGCGTCCCGATCTTGCAGATGCTGAATTTATTCTCGAAGATGGGAAATACATCTGCGGGTATGAAATAGAAAAAATGTCGAAATCACTTCATAATGTGGTGAATCCCGATGACCTGATCGATCATTACGGAGCTGACACACTCAGGCTTTATGAGATGTTCCTCGGTCCGCTGGAGCAATCGAAGCCATGGGACACCAACGGCATTGAAGGGGTATTCCGTTTTATACGCAAATTCTGGAGGTTGTACCATGACCGGGAAAATGAATTTTCTGTGACCGGTGAAGAACCGACAAAAGATGAGCTTAAGATCCTCCATAAGACCATAAAGAAGACCCAGGAAGACATCGAATGGTTTTCATTCAATACAGCCGTTTCAAACTTCATGATCTGTGTGAACGAACTTTCTGAGTTAAAATGTAATAAAAAGGCAATCCTTGAGCCCCTTGTGATCCTGATCGCGCCATATGCTCCGCATTTAGCTGAGGAACTTTGGGAACATTCAGGACATTCCGGGTCTGTAACCTATGCTCCTTTTCCCGAATTTATTGAAGAATATATTATTGAGAATACTTTTCATTACCCGGTTTCGTTTAATGGTAAAATGCGGTTCCAACTGGAACTTTCGCTTGACCTTACGGTATCTGCGATCGAACAAGCTGTGCTGAAAGCCCCTGAAACTGAGAAATGGCTTCAGGGCAAACCTCCCAGAAATATAATCGTGGTGCCGAAAAAAATAATCAACATTGTGATTTGAAATGAAGCCTGTTTGCCGTTTCCTGTTAATTGTATTTTTCATTTTTCATTCTTCATTTTTCATTCTTCCTGCCCAATCATTGACTCCTGTCCGGAATACTGCATTCATCCGGGGAGAAAGGTTGAGATTTAAAGCATATTATGATTCTTTTGTGACCGGGAAAGTCACAGCCGGCCTGGCTTCGCTGGAAGTTAAATTTGAGGATAAAATATTCGATGGACGAAGTACTTTTCACATAATCGGTGAAGGAAAATCGAAAGGTGCATTTAACCTTTTTTATAAGGTCAACGACTGTTTTGAATCATACATGGATGAAGAATATCTCGTCCCATGGTTGTTTATCAGAAATACACATGAGGGCAGTTACTCAGTGAATGATGAAATACGTTTCAATCAATATTCAGGAAATTATTCAAGCCGTAAGGCTAACAAAAAAATGAATGTTGGCACCTATGATATTCTTTCTGCATTTTTCTATTGCCGGACGCTTGATTTCTCCAATCTCAAAATTGGAGAGCGTTTTCCTGTGGACTTCGTTCTCGACGATTCAATGTATGTCTCCCTGATTGAATTTGCCGGACGTGAAGAAGTACAAACCGACCTTGGAACGTTCCGCTGTTTGAAATTTAAACCAATGGTAGCGACGGGTTATGTATTCAGCCAACCCTATCCAATGGATGTCTGGATTACTGACGATCAGAACCGCATCCCGGTCCTCGCAAAATCAGACGTCACTATAGGATCAGTGAAACTTGAACTGATCGAGTACAAAGGACTCGCCAACCCGGTTACTTCGCTGGTTGGTTCTTCGAAATAACGCAATCTTTGCAAAATTCTACCGTTTCAATTATTATTGCATATTAAAATGCTTCATCTTATGAAAACAAAACCTGTGATCTTTGGGTTTATTTTTTTACTAAGATGTTCTTCCATCTTTGCCCTTGATCTTACTCGCCAGTTCACCAGTTCACCAGTTCACCAATTAAATATTTCGCCACCTCACCAGCTCTCCAATTATTATTCATTTCGGTGGAAAAAAGTCGATTCCCTGTCAAACCTGGGTCTTCCTAAATCGGCCCTGGAGATCGTGAATACAATCTATGACCAGGCAAAGAAAGAGAAGAATGATCCTCAGTATATCAAGGCTTTCATTTATAGGTTGAAACTGAAAGCAGATTTTATGGAAGATGCCGTAGCATTATCCATCAGGGAAGTCAATGCTGAGATCAAAGGATCACATGAACCGGCCCGTCAAATCCTGAATTCCATTCTGGCTGAGATGTATCAGTCGTATTACCTGAATAACCGCTACCGGTTTGGAAACAGAACAGAAGTCATGAATACCACATCCGATAGCATTCAGACCTGGGATCTGAAAACCCTGGCCCGAAAAACAGTAAAAACCTGGCTGCTCTCAATTCAGGATCCGTCTCTGTTAAAATCTTTGCCGATCGGCTCCTTTGAAGATATACTTGAAAAGCCGGAATCACAGGGAAAGCAACCTGTAAAAATGATGGAGAAAAACAAGACCAGCTACCGGCCTACACTGTACGACTTTTTATGCTGGCGTGTACTAAAATATTTCTCCGGAAATGAAAGCCCGGATAAGGCAGTTGCTATCCCCTTTTCACTCAATCAACCGTCGTATTTCTCACAGGCACGTGAATTCGCTGCTTTGAAGCTGGAATTACCTTCAGATTCCTCCTCATTTCTTGCCTTTTCGTTGAAGATCTACCAGGATCTTGCGGGCTTTCACTGCCAAGATAAAGATCCTCATGCACTGATCGATGAAGAAATCCATCGTTTTCAATTCCTGAAGGATAAATCCATGATGGATGGGAAAGACACTTTGTATCTGAATGCCATGAAAAAGCTGGAACAAACCAGTCTTTCATCGCCATATTCCACCGATGTTACCTATGCAATTGCTGCTTATCTGAAGGAACAGGGATCGCAGTACCATCCTGCCGAATCACAAAGACATAAATGGGAATTAAAGGAAGCAATTGATTATTGCAACCAGGCAAAAAAACGATTTCCTGAGAGCGTAGGGGCTGCCAATTGCAAGCTACTGGCTGCCGATATTGAAAAACCTGCATTGCAAATTGAAACTGAACATGCTGTCGTGCCCCAAAAACCATCTCTCGGAGTGATCGAATTCAGGAATATGAAAACCCTCTATTTCAGGCTTGCAAAATCAGACCCGGATATCGACAAGGAAAGAACCCTAAACCGCCCGAGGGAAGAACAGATATCTTACTACTCCAGCCTTGAATTTCAAAAGGATTGGTCGCTAAACCTTCCCAACGATGGAGATTACCAGTCACACCGGATGGAGATACGCATACCCGGGTTACCGGTCGGATATTATATTCTAATCGCATCTTCTTTCCCGGATTTTAAAGATACCGGCCAGGTTATTGCCTGGGTGCCTTTCTTTTCCACCCGGATCAGTTACATCAGCCAGCGGAATGAAAAAAGTGAAGAAGATTTCTATATCCTCGACAGGGAAACCGGACTTCCGCTGAATGGCCTTACGGCAGAAGCCTTTCGTAATGTTTTCGACTACACTACAAGAAAGTCTGAGAATCAGAAGTCAGGGGAGTATGTAACCGATGAAAATGGTCATTTTTTACTGCCTGCTGTCCTGCAGAATGGATCCAACAATAACGTGTTCCTTCGTTTAAAGTTAAAAGACGACCTCCTGGTGACAGGATATTATTACCGTTATCCTGTAAACGAACCCAATGAAAAAACGACCCTGAAAACATTCTTTTTCACAGACCGGGGAATTTACCGGCCTGGACAAACTGTTTATTTCAAAGGTGTTCTTATCGAAGAAACTGCTGATATCCATAACATTAAACCAGGAATAAAGATCACTGTGAACTTTACCGATGTAAATGATCAAAAGATTGCTGAACAAACTTTCACCACCAGTGAATTTGGTTCCTTTAACGGGTCTTTTGAGATCCCGCAAGGATTGCTGCCAGGAACCATGAAACTTTCGGATGGTTCAGGTTCAGTGACATTTTCCGTTGAAGAATATAAACGTCCAACCTTTGAAGTTACTTTCGATCCCATTGAAGGAAATTATCATCTGAACGACAGTGTGACAGTAACAGGGAAAGCTATAGCATATGCAGGAATTAACATTAATGGCGCAGACGTAAAATACAGGGTAGTGCGTTCGGCACGATTTCCTTTTTGGGAAAGTGGCTGGTGGATGCCTGTACACCCGGTTACAGAAACTGAAATCATGCAGGGCATGTCGAAAACAAGTGCTGATGGCAGCTTTAAGTTAAAGTTCAAAGCAGTTCCTGATCTTTCGTTCGAAAAATCAACAAAACCGGTTTTCGATTATATGATTTATGCTGATGTGACCGATATCAATGGAGAAACACAATCTTCAAACGAAAATGTCTCCGTGGGATATGTTTCTCTTTTGTTGGGTATGGATATTCCCGGGAATCTTGATCCTGCAAGAGATACAGTATTTCACCTGACGGCTACTAATTTAAATGGCAGGAAAACACCCACTGCCGTCACCCTGAACATTCAAAAACTGAAACAACCAGACCGGTTTTACAGAAAGCGTTTATGGGATAAACCCGATATGACGGGCATGACAGAAAAGGAATTTCATTCCGATTTCCCAAACGACCTTTATGCGGATGAAAATATCGTGATCAACTGGCCGGTTGACCAGGAAATCCTGAAAAAAGATATCAATACAGCGACAGATTCCATATTTCGGTTTTCACAGATTGCAGCAAAGTCGGTATATGGAGATTGGAGGATGGGGAATGGAAAGATACTTCCGGAAGGAAACTATCTGCTAACCCTGAAAGCAAAGGATCCTTTTGGTGAAGATGTTGAACAAAGGATCCCTTTTGTGATCTATGATCCTTCCTCTGCACGAATACCTGTGCAGGAAATGGATTGGTTTGTTCCGGTGAAAACAAGTGGAGAACCCGGGGAGAAGGCTGAATTCCTGATCGGCTCAAAAGCAGAGGATGTCAATGTTTTATATGAGATCAGGGTTCATGATACGCTTTATTCAAGACAATGGATAAAGCTCAGCAATAACCAGGAATTGGTGGAGATTCCGATACAGGAACAATTCCGCGGTAATTTTTCAGTGAATTTTATATTTATCAGGTTAAACAGGTCTTTCCAGCATAACGTGTTGGTACGTGTTCCTTTTAACAACAAGAAGCTGGACATCAAATTTGACACGTTTCGTGATAAAATCAATCCCGGACAGAATGAAGAATGGAGGATCAGGATCAGCGATGCCGCAAAAAAAGGCGTAATTGCTGAATATCTTACAGCCATGTATGATGCATCCTTAGATGCGTTTAAGTCCAATAAATGGGCGTTTTCGGTTTTAAAGGAATATTATTCTTCGCTTCCCTGGGAAGTCAGCGGGGGATTCAACACCACGTCAGGGGTATATTATCCGTTGCATTTTACCAGTGGGGAATATATCTCACATTCCTATGAAAAATTAAATTGGTTCGGATTGGGTTTCGGTGGAAGTGACCGGAGGCTTGGCGGTGGGAAATTGTACACTCCGATGTTAGCCGGTACTTTATCTTCAGGACAACCACAACCAGAAGTAATTTCAACCACATCCGCTCAACCAAAAGATGGTATGACTGAACACCTGGTGAGCCAGACGGAAGAGAAAAAACAAACGCCTAAAGTCGAAATTCAAGAAACAGTGCAGATAAGAAAGGATTTCCGGGAAACAGCATTCTTCTTTTCTTCACTGGTCACCGATTCGGCAGGAAATCTTGATATGAAATTCACCGTGCCTGAATCCCTTACCAAATGGAAAATTCTCGGGTTCGCCTATACTAAACAACTGGATTATGGACTGACTGAAAAAGAGGTTATTACCCATAAAGACCTGATGGTATTTCCGAATGCACCGCGGTTTGTCCGCCAGGGCGATACACTTATCTTCAGCGCAAAAGTGGTTAACCTTAGTGAGCGTGCTCTGAACGGAGAAGTGGTGCTGGAACTATCGGATGCACTTTCGCAAAAAACCGTCAACCTTGTGATTTCAGACAATCAAAACCAGGCCTTTACCCTGCTTACCGGGCAAAGTTCAGCATTCCAGTGGAAGCTGGCCATTCCAAACGATCCATCCCTTTCACTTCTCCAGTATCGAATCACCGCCAGGGCGGGTGATTTCAGTGATGGGGAAGAAAAAGCCTTCCCTGTCCTGACAAACCGCATGCTGGTGACAGAATCCCTGCCACTTCCTGTGAATGATAAAGGCACTTTTGATTTCAAATTTGATAAATTGCTGAATTCTTCTGCGGACAAGACCCTGAAGAATTATAAGCTGACCCTTGAATTTGCATCGAATCCGGTATGGTATGCCGTACAAGCACTGCCAACCATGGATGATCCGCAATATCCCAACGCAGATAATATTTTTAATTCTTATTATACCAACAGCATTGCGTTCTTTCTTGCGAATTCCAACCCGGCGATTAAACAAGTCTTCGAAAGCTGGAAAACCATTTCAACTGATGCATTGGTGTCAAACCTGATTAAAAATGAACAATTGAAATCAACACTTTTGCAGGAGACACCCTGGGTAATGGAAGCACAGGACGAAACGCAACGGAAACACCGGCTGGCTTTGTTTTTCGACCGGAATAACATGGAAGCAAAGCTTGATCAGAATCTGAAAAAGCTGCAAAAAATGCAGGCGCCTTCCGGCGGATGGCCATGGTTCGATGGAATGCAGGAAAGCCGCTATATCACACAGAATATCGTAACTGGTCTCGGGCATCTCGATCATCTTGGAATTAAAAATATCAGGGATGACAAGGATACCTGGATTATATTGAACAAAGCAGTAGAATATCTTGATGGAGAACTCGTAAAAGATTATAACGACATCATAAGATTGTATCCGGAAAAGATAGATGAAAATCATCTCGGTGCAACCCAAATCCAGTACCTCTATGCCCGAAGCTATTATTTCAATGATATTCCGGTTATAAAAAACAAGGTTGAAGTGAATACAGCTTTTCATTATTTCCTGGAGCAGGCAGAAAAATACTGGCTACAGAATGATCCTTATTTCCAGGGAATGATTGCTTTAGCGCTAAACCGTCTGGGAAACAAGACCGTCCCTGACGCTATCCTTAAATCGCTTTCCGAAAAAGCTCTTCATTCTCCGGAAATGGGAATGTATTGGGCTTCGCAAAATGGCTATAAATGGTACCAGGCTCCAATAGAAACACAAGCACTTATGATCGAGGCCTATGAAGAAATTACTGCCGATCCGAAGCCGGTCGATGATATGAAAGTTTGGTTACTGAAACAAAAACAGACTCAGGACTGGAAAACAGGACGTGCTACGGCTGAAGCCTGTTATGCATTGCTCCTCAGGGGAACTAATCTTCTTTCGGTGCAGCCGGAAATAAAAATCGATTTGGGAAAAGAAAGGATTGATCCCCTGAAATTAACAGATACCAAAGTAGAAGCAGGCACTGGTTATTTCCAGGTATTTCGTGATGGAAAGGAAATCAACCCTGAGATGGGAAATGTCACGGTCTCCAAATCCAATGAAGGCATTGCCTGGGGAGCTCTTTACTGGCAATATTTTGAAGATCTTGACAAGATCACACCACACCAGACTCCGCTAAAAATTGAGAAGAAACTGTTCATTGAAAGAGTGACAGGAAAAGGGAAAGTTCTTGAACCAATTACGAATTACGAATTACAAATTACGAAGGGACAAAATGGATCAAGTGAGGATATCAGAGTAGGGGATAGGATCATTGTAAGAATCATCATTTCCGTTGACCGGAATCTGGAATTTGTTCACATGAAAGATATGAGGGCATCAGCATTCGAACCGCCAACCTCTGAACAGTTATCGGGTTATCGTTATCAGGGAGGATTGGGTTATTATCAATCCACGACGGATGTTGCAACGAACTTTTTCTTTGATTACCTTCCAAAAGGGACATGGATTTTTGAATACCCGCTTATTGTGAATGCAGCCGGGGAATTCTCCAATGGCATTACAACAGTACAATGTATATATGCTCCTGAATTTGGCGCACATTCGGAAGGAATAAGGGTGAAGGTTGATAAATAGAGGAT
>CAZUYY010000001.1:0-5674 GCA_964624935.1 uncultured Prolixibacteraceae bacterium | reverse complement strand
TTTAAATAAAAGGGAATCATCATGCTTCGAACACAAACATGCGGGGAATTGAACATGCAGTTCGTTGGACAAACCGTGACACTTTGCGGATGGATCCAGCGGATCAGGGAAATAGGAGGAATGACTTTTATCGATCTCCGCGACCGTTATGGAATTACCCAACTCGTTTTCAATCTACAGGTTGAACCTGACCTGTTTGCAAAAGTGAAAGACCTGGGCAGGGAGTTTGTGATCTCAGCAAAAGGAAAAGTTGCCGAACGTTCCAATAAGAATGCTAAGATACCAACAGGCGATATTGAGATACTTGTCGATTCACTGGAAATCCTGAATAGTTCGAAGATCCCTCCTTTCACTATTGAAGATAATACCGATGGGGGTGAGGAGCTCCGGATGAAATACCGTTACCTTGACCTTCGCCGGAATGTAGTTAAAAAGAACCTTGAACTGCGCCACCGCATGGCAATCCTTACACGGAACTATATGAATGAACAAGGATTTATTGAGATCGAGACACCTGTCCTCATTAAATCCACTCCGGAAGGAGCCCGGGATTTTGTGGTTCCCTCGAGGATGAACCCGGGACAGTTTTATGCGCTTCCGCAATCTCCCCAGACATTTAAACAACTGCTGATGGTTGCCGGTTTCGACAGGTATTTTCAAATCGTAAAATGTTTCCGTGACGAAGACCTCCGCGCCGACCGCCAGCCTGAATTCTCGCAGATCGACTGTGAAATGTCATTCGTGACCAGGGAAGATATCCTTGCCACCTTCGAAGGCCTTGCAAAATATTTATTCCGGGAAGTGAAGAATCTTGACCCCGGCGATTTCCCCAGGATTGAATACGATACAGCCTTGCGCGAATATGGCAGTGATAAACCGGATATCCGTTTCGGGATGAAATTTGTAGAATTGAATGAGACTGTGAAGGGTAAGGGATTCAAAGTGTTTGATGAAGCAGAACTGGTTGTCGGTATCAACGCTGCAGGATGTTCTGAATATTCACGAAAGCAGCTTGAGGAATTGACTGAATGGGTGAAACGTCCGCAAGTTGGTGGCTCCGGACTTATATATATACGCTATGGGACTGATGGTACGCTGAAATCTTCGGTTGATAAATTTTATACTTCAGATGACCTGAAAGTCATTACAAGCAAGTTTTCTTCGATTCCCGGCGATCTGATCCTGATCATGGCGGGAAAAACGGAAAAAACACAAACTGCCCTCGGAGCATTGAGACTGGAGATGGGAAAACGTCTTGGTTTGATGGACTCCTCTGTTTTCAAACCCCTCTGGGTCATTAATTTTCCCTTGCTCGAATGGGATGAAGAAACAAAACGATTTTATGCCAAGCACCACCCGTTCACTTCGCCGGTATTAAATGATATTCCTTTACTCGACACAAATCCCGGAGCCGTAAGAGCCAATGCCTATGATTTGGTTATCAATGGCACTGAGATCGGTGGCGGATCTATCCGTATTCACAACCGTGATCTTCAAAAGAAAATGTTCCGGGTACTTGGCTTTTCCGATGAACTCGCCCAGGAACAATTTGGTTTCCTGTTGAATGCCTTTGAATATGGCGCTCCTCCTCATGGTGGCATTGCCTTTGGCTTCGACCGCTGGTGTACCATCTTTGGTGGTGGGGAATCCATACGCGATTTCATGGCCTTCCCAAAAAACAACTCTGGAAGGGATGTAATGATTGACACCCCATCGGCAATAAGTGAAGAGCAGTTGAAGGAATTAAATATCAGGCTGACCAATAATGAAATAGCGAAATAGCAAGATGGCGAAATGGTGCAAAAATACTTAGAGCGAAAAAAAATAATTCGTATATCGTAATTAAAAAAAGTTCAATCTGAAATTTAAATTCATAGAATATTTTACTTCTGTGACTTTATAAACTTTATAAACTTTATGAACTTAAAACCCTTATTTCTTCCCGCAATTTTTGGCATTGTACTGGTTTTTTCCGGTTGTGGGAACCGTGAAATGAAAGAAGACGCTGCCAAGGTCGCCGATTCCATGTGCCGGAACATTGACATCATGAATAAAATAAGAGATGCCGATCCTGCAGATTCGGTCACCCAACAAAAACTTCATATGCAGGCTCATCAACTGGAAATAGAAATGACAATCGTCTATAAAGAATTCGGCGATAAATACGGCGATAAGACCAAGGATCCGAAGTTCAATAAAAAATTCAACCGTGAGCTGAGAAAGGCAATGCTCGATTGCCCTTCTTTATCAAAGAAAGACCGCGATTTATTTGAGAAGGAACTTAACGAGTAGATTGCGGGAGATAAATGATGGGAGTTAAACGGTTGATTTTTTTACAACATTTGTAATTGATGTTAACCATGCAAAACATCCTCCTTTCATTTTTCATTTTTCATTTTTCATTTTTCATTCCTAATGATCCGTGCGTACCTGGAGCATCCCATGACACCACGGTGTTTATTGGCAATATTCCCGTTGACTTTCGTTTTCCTGACCATCCAAATGGGAGTGCCATTCTTGTCTTCCCCGGATGGAATTTCAGCCGGACGGATATTTGCAATAAATCGGATTTCTGTTATAAAGCTCGTAAATTGGGATATATTCTTGTTCTGCCGGAAATGCTGAAAAGCGTCTATGCTTCTGAACTTTTCCCGGAAACACGAAACGATTGGAAACAATATCCAACTCTGCATTGGATTACCGATACTTTAATTCCGTTCTGTATTAATCAATTTAAAATTTTTAATTCAGGTGGGAAAAATTTTCTATATGGAATCTCAACAGGAGCAAGGGGAGTAGCCCTGGTCGCAGAGAACACTGGCACCTTATTCCTGGCTGGTGCTGCCTTGTCTGGTGATTATGACCAGACAAAAATGCCGGCAGACCATTTGATGACAGGGTATTATGGTCCCTATAGTCAATTTAAAGACCGCTGGGAAAGTACTGATAATCCCAGCCAAAATTCAGACCATTTAAAAATTCCCCTGTACCTTGCCCATGGGAAAAAAGATAATATAGTCCCTTGCCGGCAATCAATTGACTTCTTTCAGAAAATAAACTCAGAACAACCTTTGATGGGACATCAGTTTAATTTATGCGATACCTGCGGACATAATTACGCATTCTGGGATGCTCAGACTGAAAAGGTAATTACTTTTTTTAAGAAATTCGGGAAAAACAAATGATTTTTAGGTTTCTGGCCTGGTAACATTTTCAACTTCTTTCAGCTTCAGCAGTTTTTTTATGATGTCATCAAGACGAACAGTGCTGTTGATGAGAATACCCATTTCACAAGTATAAGTACCGTCGGAATGAGTCTTGATCCGTGTTGAACGGACACTGACTTTCATCTCGTTTGTAAGCACCTGGGTAAGTGTGGTAACAATATCCTTGCTGAATTTCCCCGTCACAACCAGGTTGGCAGTAAAGTTCTTTTCCGTGTCAACGGCTTTCCATCGGGCTTCCAGGATGCGGTAAGGATAACGTGAGATCAGATCATGGGCATTCGGGCACGTGGTTTTATGTATCTTGATTCCCTGTGTAACACTGACAAAGGCGAAAATGTTATCACCCTGGATAGGATTACAGCATTTTGCAAACTCATAATGAATAGAATCAATCTTCTTATCAATGATGATGAAATCTTTTTTCCCGGATATTACTTCAGAAATCCTCTCGGGAAAAGATTCTTCTTGTGGCGCTGTTCCTGGCTGAACTTTTACTTCGGGCTCGATTAATACTTTCTTGATCTTTAAAGGGTCCAATTTTCCTTCGCCAAATCGCTGATAAAGATCCAGATAATTCTCGCATCCGAAAGCTTCGACAAGCTTATTAATAACCAAGTCAGTAAACTCCATTCCAAGCTGGGTGACCTTGTTTTTCAGGATCTCCTTGCCGGCATCTGAATCCTTGTAAGTCTCCATCTTCAGGGCATGCCTGATGCGGGTCTGTACCCTGGGACTTTTCACGAATTCAAGCCAGTTATGACTCGGTTTCTGGTTCCGGGAAGTGAGGATCTTTACTGTATCTCCATTTTTCAG
Source organism: uncultured Prolixibacteraceae bacterium (assembly GCA_964624935.1). GTDB lineage: Bacteria > Bacteroidota > Bacteroidia > Bacteroidales > FEN-979 > FEN-979. The sequence goes on along the minus strand of CAZUYY010000001.1, from coordinate 1,634 downwards.
CACATGTTTTAAAGGAACCATGATGCCATTTACAATGGCGCCTGTGCAGGTTGATCCGATATCCGTGTGAACCTCATAGGCGAAATCAAGCACTGTATAACCGGCTTTCAGTTTTTTCAGATCACCTTTAGGCGTAAAAATGAAGATCTCATCACGATAGAGCTCCTTTTTTTCACGGCTGATATCCATGTCAGGGGAAGATGGCGCAGGATTTTCCAGCATCTCCCGGATGGCTGCATAAAATTCAGTCTGTCCGTCCGTCTTTCCGTTGGACTTATATTTCCAATGAGCAGCAATGCTTTTTTCGTCAATGTCATCCATGTGCCGTGTCCTGATCTGCACCTCTACCCATTTTCCTTCGGGCCCGATAACCGTAGTATGCAGGGATTCATAGCCGGTGGATTTTGGAAGGGTGATCCAGTCGCGCAGACGTCGTGGATTAGGAGGATAGATATCCGTGACGAGGGAATATACTTTCCAGCAATCGGATTTTTCGTCTTCGATCCTATTATCCAGGATGATACGGATAGCAAAAAGATCATAAACCTTATCAAATCCGACTTTTTGGGCGATCATCTTCCGGTGAATGGAAGGGACTGATTTTACCCGGCTTTTAATTTCGCAGATAAAACCATTCTCTTTCAGCCTTTCTTTGATGGGGCGTATGAATTCAAAAGTATAACGATCACGGTCTTTTTGGGTTTCCTGTATTTTCTGCTCGATCTGACGGTAAATTTCAGGATCAGAAAACCGCATAACCAGGTCTTCAAGCTCTGTCTTAATGCGGTACAGGCCTATACGATGGGCAAGAGGAACATAAAGCATAGATGTTTCACCTGCAAGACGGGCTTGTTTTTCGGCAGGAAAATCAAGAATATGACGCATGTCCTGCAGACGTTGCCCAAGAGAAATCAGGATTACCCGGATATCATCTGAAATGGTCAGCAGCAATTTGATAAAGTTTTCCGTATTGGAGGTATATTTTGCTGTATCCATCCTGTCTATTTTCTGAAGCCCGGTGATAAGATCCCTCACCGGGGTTCCGAATTCCCTGCCGATTTGTTCTTCGGAAAGTTCCCCGGGGACAAGGTCCTTCAGAAGGGGTGCAATGATAGCTTCGGAAGAAAGGTTCAACTCTGTGGAAAGGATTGTTTCCAGTTCACGGAGTCCAGGTATCATTTCCGGCTTCTTTATCTTGCGGTAATGATCTTCCGCGAAGGTGAATGCCCTGGTAAGCTTTCCTTTTTCTTCTTCCGTCAAAATTTCCATTCTATTCAGACAATCCGTTTATAAAGTTACGATTTCTTAGGTTTGCCATCGTGTCTTATTCTTCTCGTAATGTCCCAACGTAAAGAAAATGAAGAAAATAAGAGCAACCATACAGATTCCGGAACATACTATAAAAGCGGTGGAAATTGAAAATTGTTGTGCAATGCTTCCGACAAAGATCATCCCAAGACCCATTCCAATATCAACAAATGTGTATAATGTAGAATTTGCTGCACCACGGCGATCGCCGGGAGCCATGTTGTTTGTCATGGCCTGGAAAGTAGGGTACACCACCCCGTTGCCAAAGCCAAGAATGACGGCGGATCCATAAAACCCTGCAGGATTTTGCAGCAGGGCAAGCAAAG